>JALYVR010000331.1 GCA_030853145.1 Chloroflexota bacterium
GTTCCTCTTCGGGCAGGGTATCCAGGTTAATGCCAACCATCGGCTCGCCGAGGTTGCGCGAGACCTCCGCGATGATCGCCGCGTCCTCGAAGTGCGTTGTGGCCTTCACGATGGCCCTGGCGCGCTTGAGGGGGTCGCCGGATTTGAAGATGCCGGAGCCAACGAAGATGCCCTCGGCGCCCAGGCGCATCATCAGAGCTGCGTCGGCGGGGGTGGCGACACCGCCAGCCGAGAAGTTCACCAGCGGAAGTTTGCCGGTCCGTGCCACCTCGCATACCAGGTCATAGGGCGCGCCCAGATTCTTGGCCTCGCTCATCAGCTCTTCTTCGGGCAGCGATTGCAGGCGGCGAATGCCATCCATTATGGCGCGCATGTGGCGCACTGCCTCGACGACGTTGCCGGTGCCGGCCTCGCCTTTAGTACGCAACATGGCCGCGCCCTCGCCCACCCGGCGTAGCGCCTCGCCCAGATCGCGCGCGCCACACACGAACGGCACTGAGAAGAGGTGTTTATTCACATGGAAACGCTCATCAGCGGGCGTCAGCACCTCCGACTCATCGATGCAGTCCACGCCCAGCGCCTGGAGAATCTCGGCCTCGACAAAATGCCCGATGCGGCACTTTGCCATCACAGGAATGGTGACAGCCTCTTTAATCTGAATAATGAGTTCGGGGTCGCTCATGCGCGCGACGCCGCCGTGTGCGCGGATGTCGGCCGGCACACGCTCCAGGGCCATCACGGCCGAGGCCCCGGCCTCCTCCGCGAGTTTAGCCTGGTCAGCGTTCACCACATCGCAGATCACCCCACCCTTCAACATTTCGGGGAAGTTTCGCTTTACCTGAACAGTTCCTGTATGTTTTTGCATAGCTGATCGTCTCCTGGCACTTGCACTTGTTTAACGTTTGTACCACCATCTTAACATACCGGAGAGCGAGCGTGCTACAGCCAATTGAGCCAATGTGTATCAGCCACTCAGGTCAGCAGGTTGAGGCTGAGCCGCAGCGCCAGGTCGACGCGCACCAACTCTTCGCTGCTGATGGAGCCGCGTTTGCGCAGCAGGCGGGATTTTTCGATGGTCATGACCTGCTCGCATTTTACATCGGTGAAATCGGTCAGGCCGTTCTCAGGCGTGGGGGCGATGCGCACGTGTAGGGGCAATTCGCGTTCGGTGCGGCTCATAGAAGCCACAATCGTCAAGGGGTAGGAATCGGAGGCGTTGCCGCGATCGTTCTGAATGATGAGGGCAGGGCGTGTCCCCTGTTGCTCGGCGCCACGACCAGGCGACCAGTTGACATCCCAGATCTCGCCGCGACGAGGACTGGGTGGCGATACATGCGCTTCGTTGTATCTGGGGCTGGGCGATGTCTGCCTGGCCTCACTACTCATGCAACTATACCTTCGCGCCCAGCCTCAAAAAAGAAGCGGGCATCCTCAAGTGTTTCGGGGAGAGAACCTAGATAGGCGTAAGCTTCATCAAGTGAGTGGGTGAGGGTGGAGAGGGCCTGTTCGCGTTTCTGAAGGACGGCTGCTTTGAGCTGTTGATAATCATCTCGTCTCATCAATTCCATAATCGTCTCCACGACATCTCCGAGAGAGGAATCCAGTTCAACGGCCAGAGCCTTTAACTCTTTGTGCTGTGTCGAGGGAATCTGTATCGACTTACGGACGAGATTCTCATGTCGATAAAAGTCTGGATGCACAACTGCCATGAATCTGCCTCCTGATAGTTACATGAGTCTGCTCAACATACATCAATTGTAATAGGTGGCTCCTAAAAAGTCAATCAAGCAAATCATCTTTTTCCTGGCTCTCAATCCAGCAAGAATGCTCTTCCAGAGCCATTTTTCTTGCAAAAGAAGGTCCTTACACTTTCATAAATAAATATCCTTATCTGATTACATTACTATCACGATCACAGCGTTCGGGCCACCGTTGCTCCCGTTCGGGCTATGCACGACCTGTACTTTGCTGCCGACCTGGATAGCTTGCCGGTTGGAGGGCGTGGGTGTACCCTGGCGCAAGGCCTTGCCGGCTTTGACGTAGACCGTATTGGGGCTGAGGGAGACGGTCACTGGCGCCGCTTGCGTGCCGGCGGGTTGTAGCGTCAGGGTGTTCCCGTTGATGGCGGTGACGGCGCCATGCACGCTGGGCAAGAAGAGCCAGATTTTAGCGGCGCTCACCGGCTCACTGCTGGATCCGGCGGGCGTGCCCTGGTAGCCAATCGATTCTCCGACCGCCAGCCAGGCAGACGGCACCGGGACCGTATTGACATACACGATTGTGGAATTTGAAAGGGTAACAGTCAGGCTCTTGCCATCTGTTGGCGCGACTGTTAGCATCTGGGCAGTGATGGCGGTAATCTTGCCCAGAGCAGGCATGATGGTGATATGGCGCGCGAGCATGCTCTGGGTCTGCGCATCGAGTTCTCCTTTGGCTTGGATCGTTTGCCCTGTTTGGAGATCGCTCAAAGAGGCCGGCCCATTCCCCGCAAAGCTGGTATATGCCGTGCTATCGTTTACCGTCACATTGACAGTTTTTTTATGGATGCCGATGAGCAGGGTTTGACCATTAATAGACCGAACCACTCCCGTGATGGTGCGCACTTTGTTCGTCGCCGCCGATATTGTTGGAGTTGCAGGACTTGTCGTGCTTGACTGGCTCGCACGAGCCATGATGAGCGCAGCGCCAATGCCTGCCGCAAAAAGCACTATGACCGCGGCCGCCACGCCGATGATGATACCTAGCCGTCTATTCATAATCTATACTACACCCTTATGATAATGCGTTTGCATAGTAAGCTGTTTCTCTTTGTCTCCCGGTGACCTATTGTAATACTTGGCGGCCGCAAAGTCATTAAAAAGCCCATCGAGTAGGATTAATTTCTGCTGAGAAAAGATCGAAGGAGGCGTAATGCCTTGCACTTAGCCCAGGGGGTAACTATAATGAAAAATGAACATCCAGAAAGGAAGCATGCTATGCAGCAAGACGCTCACGGTCGCGCCGAGCAAGAGAAAAAGCCGTTAAAAGCGCTTGTGATCGATGATGAGAAGACCATCATTGAGTTTATAGAGTTGGGGTTGCGTTACGAAGGCTTCCAGGTAGAGTCTGCTCGCGATGGCCAGGAAGGGTTAACAGCGGCGCAGCGCGTCAATCCAGATATCATCATCCTCGACCTGATGATGCCGGGCCTGGATGGCCTGGAGGTGTGCCGGCGTTTGCGCAGCAATCCTGTCACACAGGATACTCCGATCTTGATGCTAACCGCCAAAGACGATGTGCGCGACCGCATCACTGGCCTGGAGACGGGGGCGGATGACTACCTGACCAAGCCCTTTAGCTTTGAGGAACTGGTCGCGCGCATACGGGCGATTTTGCGCCGCCAGCGCCGTGTGGGCGGCCCGGCCCAGGATGGCGGCTCGCCCGATAGCCATATTTTGCAGTTCGGCGATTTGCAGATCAATCCCGCCACGCGCGAAGTGACGCGCGCCGGGCGCTTGATCGAGTTGACCGCCACTGAGTACAATCTGCTGCATCTGTTCATGAGTCACCCACGGCAGGTGCTCGACCGGCAGACTATTCTCAACCGTGTATGGGGATATGACTTCCTTGGCGAAACAAACATCATCGAGGTCTACGTGCGCTATCTTCGGGAGAAGATCGAAGATTCTCCAAGCGCACCACGGCTCATCCAGACGGTACGCGGCGTAGGGTACGTGCTGAAAGGCTAAGCTGTATTGGGCTGGCAAAGCCTGTTATGGCCATGGCACGCGCTTATATGATATAGAGATAGAAATGATCCGACAGCAGGAGCAATCGAATTCAAAGCAGGCTAAGAACGAGGCATATCCGTCTCCACACCAGGGGATACGGGAAGATCCGCACACGCTCCCTCGCTGGTTGCGCTCGCTGCTGAGCTTGCGCTGGCGGTTTACATTCGTGTATGTCACGCTTTTTGGTGTCTTTGTGGTCTTGCTCAGTGTACTCATCTCTTACAGCGCCGAACATACCACCCTCAGCAATCTCCTGCTCATTATCGGCATCATCTCTGTTGTGACGATCATTGTAGGCATGGCAACCACGTTCGTGCTCACAGGAGTGATGCTGCGCCCGCTGCGCGATATGGCGGACGCGGCGCGCGCCATTGCCCTTGGCGATTTCAAACAGCGCGTGCGTCTGCCGCTCGGCAACGACGAGATCGGTGAGCTGGCCACCAGTTTCAACGATATGGTAGACCAGATCGAGCAGGCCTTCGAGGCCCAGCGCGCCTCCGAGCGCCGCGCCCACCGCTTCATTTCTAGCGCCTCCCATGAGCTACGCACGCCATTGACCTCCATCCGTGGCCTGACCGAGGTGCTGATGCGCGGAGCGAAGGACAACCCGGAGACGACGCAGCGCGTGCTCAAGCTTATGAAAAACGAGTCCGAGCGCATGACGCGCCTGGTCAACGATATGCTGACCCTTGCCCGCATCGACGAGGGCCGCCCCTTCCAGAACCAGCGCGTTGACCTCGTGGATATCGCTATCGAGGGCGTTGAACAGGCCAAAGTGCTGGCCGGCGAGGACTATAAGGTGCTGCTGGACCTGGCAACGGAGGAGCGCTTGATGGTGCTGGGCGATGTTGATCGCTTGAAACAGGTGCTCTTTATCCTGTTTGACAACGCTATCAAACACAGCCGCCCTGCATCTGATGGCAAGATCATCCTGCGTCTCGATAGGCAGAACGGCCAGGCGCTGATGCAGGTTATCGACAACGGCTGTGGCATCGGCCCCGAAGACTTGCCCCATGTCTTTGACCGCTTCTATAGGGGACAACATGTGCCGCCATATAAACAAGAAGGCACGCCGATCACGGGCGCTGGACTGGGATTGGCGATTGCCCTGGCAATTGTGCAGGCACACCATGGGGATATCTGCGTGCAGAGTGAAGTGGGAACAGGGACCACGTTTACGGTAAAGCTGCCGTGTAGCGCGTAAGCATGCTGGACGCAATCAATTGCGTCGCTACCATTCTGGATTCCTATAACGATTGACCTTCCCCTTCGCGCATGATACACTTCAATGCATCGATATAAGCTGGAATACGATTGTGCAGGGACCGTGCTGGTCTGTATTGTCTGCACAAGCAAAGGGATAGATTGCTATGTGGACCGCGACACTGGAACTTGACCCGCGACGAGCCATCGCCACACAACTCCTGGGGCGTTTCTGGCGCGGGGCGTATTTCTCTTCCTTTGCCCCTTTCCAGGTGCGGAACCTGTCTCGCCCTGCCTTGCCGGCTGCGGACTGGGTGCGCGTTCGCAACCGGCTGGCGGGCGTCTGCGGCAGCGACCTCCACATGATCTACGTCGATGGCGACCTGCGTATCGCGCCCGCGGCCCTGCCCGGCAGCGGCCTCTCCTATCCTGGCCACGAGGTAGTGGGCGAGGTGATCGAGGTGGGAGATGAGGCGCGGATCCTGCGCGTTGGCGATAGTGTGGTGCTCCAACATCGCCCCAACTGCCTATCGGCCGGCGTGCAACCTCTCTGTCGTTCGTGCGCAGCCGGCAATTACAATCTCTGCCAGCGTGGCATCCTGCCTGGTCCCGCACCCATCGGTGGTGGCTGGAGCGAAGAGATGTTGTTGCATGAACAGCAGCTCTTCCGCATTCCTAACGCCATCAATCAGCCAGATACCCCACAGCTCTCCGATGAACAGGCGGCGCTGCTGGAACCGTCGGCGGTGGCCACACACGCAGTCCTGCGTTGCGTGCCACAGGCGAGCGACCGGGTGCTGATTATTGGCGCAGGTACTATCGGACTGCTCACGTTACAGGCGGTACGCGCACTGGCCCCTCAGGCCGAAGTGAGCGTTATGGCGCGCCACGCCTTCCAGGTGGAGCAGGCCACGCGCATGGGCGCGACGCATATCATCTATCCCCAGGATAGTTATAAAACCATTCAGCAGGTGACGGGAGCGCAACTGTACCAGGGATTGCTGGGCAATACGTTGCTGCTGGGCGGCTATGATGTGATCTTCGATACCGTGGGCAGCAGAAGCACGATCCACAAC
>JALYVR010000332.1 GCA_030853145.1 Chloroflexota bacterium
GGGTCGGCGATCACGTCGATTTCGACGATCTTGCCGCGTGTGACCGTGAGATTGAGGACGAGGAACAGCCGACCATGATGGGCTACGATGATGCCTACGGACTCGTTCACGAGAGCAGAGCGTGCTCCCTGGGCACGTCCTGAGAACTGCCTGGCTACAGCCAGCGCACCACGGACCTCCCTTGACGCACCCGCAGGCACGGCTGTGCTGTCGTGTCGGAACACAACGTCCGGGTCGAGCACCGCAAGAAGCGCATCGAAGTTACCAGCGCGCGACGCAGTGAGGAAGGCGTCGACAACTTCGCGCTGGTAGGTGAGATCGGCGTCGGAAACCGTTGACACTCCTCGCACCCGGCGGCGTGCGCGGCTCGCGAGCTGCCTTGTCGCGGTCGGGGAGCGTTCCACGATGGGAGCAATCTCGTCGAAGGGCATGGCAAAGATATCGTGCAGCACGAACGAGAGGCGCTCAGCGGGATTTAAGGTGTCGAGGACGACGAGCAGCGCGAGACCGACTGAGTCGGCCAGGAGCGCTTCGTACTCAGGGTCGATCCCGCCCTCACGGCTCGTGATTGGCTCAGGCCCAGACGCATCCAGGGACTCCTCACGTCGCGATTTGCGCGAGCGCAGCATATCGAGGCACACCCGCGCGGTCACTGTCGTCAGCCATCCACCCAGGTTCTCAACGCCGCTGGTGTCGGAGCGGCTGAGATGAAGCCAGGACTCCTGCACGGCGTCCTCCGCCTCGCTCAGGTCACCGAGCATCCGGTAGGCCACCCCTCGCAGGTGGGGACGCTCGGCCTCAAATCGTTCTGCCAGCCAGTCATGTTTATCCATAGGTCACATTCCTTCATCGTGTTCCGTCATTGTAGTAACGAGCGAGACTCAACCGAGGTGAAAACCAGTCATTCGTGTTCGTCTAGCGGTCACATTCCCTCGTTTTGTTTCGTCAGAGGAGTGACGAGGGAAATCCACTCAATGTGACAGGAAAGTGGTTCCCGTGGAACGCAAGTGGGCGGCACTGTCTCGCTCGAAACCGGGATATTCAGCATTTCAGTTGGATATGTTTAGATGAAGTTAGTGATTCTTTTCAGCAAAGACACCTGAAGGAGAACAATGATGCAAGCACGAATGAGCAATCCAGCAATGATCCTCCCCGACGCCATGAATGCCATACAAACCCTGCTCAAGGCCACGAGAAAAGGCGGTGTGCCGGAGGCTGTGCTTGAGCTTGTCCACCTGCGCGCGAGCCAGATCAATGGCTGTAGTGCCTGCGTTGACTCGGGCGCCCGCAGCGCCCAGAAGGCAGGCGAAACAGACGAGCGCCTCTTCGCCGTGGCGGCCTGGCGGGAGGCACCCTACTTCACCGGCGCCGAACGTGCTGCCCTCGCGCTCACCGAGGCTGCCACCCGTTTAGCCGATCGGGCGGACGCGGTGCCAGACGAGATCTGGGACGAGGCTACGCGGCACTACGACGAGCAGGGACTCGCGGCCATCATCCTCATGATCGCTACGACCAACCTCTTCAATCGCCTCAACGCCACCACCAGGCAAGTGGCGGGCGCAAAGTGGTAAGGTGAACTAAGAATCATAGCCCTTCCTCAATACATTTCTGAGGAAGGGCCTCTTTCATCGTTATGCCTGCCTCTATATATCCAGGACACCCAGACGGGCCAGCCGTTGTGCCAGCCGGTAAATATCCTTTTTATCGCCGGCTTTACGGATGCCCATAGCCACGATCACAACCACGACTCGCTCGGCTTCTATCTTATAGATAATACGATAGCGCTGTCCCAAAGCACGCACGCTTCGATAGCCTGTAAGCTCGTTGAGCAGGGGCTTTCCCTGTAGCTCCGGATCATGCTCCAGACGCCGGAGACAGGCTCTCAATCCTTCTCGCACCCATCCATCTGTAATCTCGCCCAATTGCTTTTTCGCGCGCGACGTAATCTTCACGCTCCAACGCCTCATTCCCACCCCAACTCCTTCAGCGCATCATCTAGAGGCTCAACTCGCCCCTCAGCCAGATCCTTGACGCTTTCACGGAAGACCGCCATCAATTCTTCATCACGCAACACATCTAACGTCTCCTGAAGGGCTTCAACTGCCTCAAGAAGCGATGTATAGGTAGCGAATGGGAGGATCGTCATCACAGGCTTGCCATGCCTGGTTACAGTGACGGCCTCCGGGTCTTCGTCAAACTGTTCAGGCAGGCGGGTGATCTTACTCTGGGCCTCCGAAATGGATATGGTATGCTCTGCCACCGGCAACCTCTTTTCCATAAAAAATTATATGTCTAAGTATATAGTATTTTATATAATTTTTCAAGAGGGAGGTTCTACCGACTCTGCGCTCTGCTTTTTGATCGGCGCCGCTCTTTCGCGCGTCTGCCGGCTCAGGCGGCTCTGCAAGATCACCACCACGAACAGGAAGGCGCCGCGAATCACCGTCTCCCAGTATGAACTCAGGCTAATAAAGCCGTAGCCGTTCTCGAAGTTCAAGACGTTGAAGATCAGGCCCAGGAGCAGCACGCCCACCAGCGTGCCTCTGACCGTGCCCATACCGCCCGTCAACAACGTGCCGCCGACGACCACCGACGCGATGGCCGACAGTTCCCAGCCCACGCTCTCGTTAGGGTTGCCGGTGAAGGTTTGCGCCGCCAACAGCAGTCCCGCCAGGCCGGCCAGCACACCACTGATGACGTACACCAGCACCGTAATGCGCTCCACGGGCAGGCCCAGCAGGCGGGTGGCCTCTTCGTTGCCACCAATGGCCAACACATGACGGCCAAAGCGTGTGAAGTTGAGCACCAGCGAGCCGATCAGGTAGGCCGCGACAAGCATGTAGAGCGGGATCGGCAGGCCAAACCAGTTGCCGGTATAAATAGAGGTGAAGTCCGTGTGGGAGTTCACGCTGACTGTGGCCTCCTGGGCCGCCACGAGCGCCAGGCCGCGCGCCGCCAGCAACATAGCCAGCGTGGCGATAAAGGGCGGGATACGCAGGTGCGCGATGACCAGGCCATTAAAGAGACCGATCACGCCTCCCAGCAAGACGACCGCGCCTAGCGAGGGAAACAGACCATAGGGACTGACACGCGCGGCTACCACGCTGGCTAACGCGGCCACCGAGCCGACCGAGAGATCGATACCGCCGGTCATAATCACAAAGGTCATGCCCAGGGCGATCAGGCCGAAGATCGTGTTATACGAGAGAAACGTAAAGATGTTATATGTTGAGAGAAAATTATCATAGCGGAACGAGGCAAAGAGGACGAGTATGATCAACGCGATCAATGCGCCCTGCTGCCGTAAGAAGCTCCTGCTGCGCGCCCACCCCTTGCCCAAAGCGGCACTACGCCCGGCCTTCGTTGTCACTATCTGTGCCATAACGACTCCATTTCGCTATCTACCACGGTCATGCCATGCACGTGCTCAGGATTTACGCTGGCGCTGGAGATAGACAGATCCCAGAATAATCGCGGCATTCACTATCAGTGCCACGGCGTCGGGGACATTATTGCCCACCAGCGCGGTATAGATGAGCTGCGTGATTAACGCGCCGATGAGCGTGCCTACAACCCTGGCCTGCCCTCCGATGAGCGGGGTACCGCCAATAGCCACGGCGGCGATAGCGTTTAGCTCAAAATTCAGGCCGATAGAACTGGCATCCGCCTCCGCGTTGAGCGCCACAATAATCAGGCCCGCCAGGCCCGCCAGCAGCCCGGTGATCACATACACAGCCAGCTTCGTGCGCACCACCGGGACACCGGCCAGGCGCGCCGCCGATTCGTTGCCGCCCGTCGCCAGGATGTAGCGCCCAAAGGCGGTATGGCGCACAACCAGCGCGAAAAATACCACAATGATAATCATCAAGTACGCCGGGAATGGCAGGCCCAGGATATTTCCCTGGCCAAGAAACTGAAAGCCGGGGTTTTCGAAGGCCTGGCCAGCGCCGTTCGTCATGACCTGCGCGATCCCGCGCCCGGCGATAAATAAGATCAGTGTAGCAATGATGGGCTGAATACGGAATCCAGTCACGAGCCAGCCATTGAACAGGCCACACAGGCCCCCGATCAGTATCGGGACCACGATCGCCAGGGTATTGCCCAGGATCGGGTTGCTCATGCGCAGGAAGATGATCGGGGCCAGCGTGCCAGCAATGGCCATCACCGAACCCACGGACAGGTCGATGCCCCCCGTGCCGATCACCAGCGTCATACCGACCGCCACAATCGCGGTGGTCGCCATCTGTTCCAGGTTGAGACCCAGGGTCTGGAATGAGATGAAGTGCGGCGTGAACAGGGCATTCAGCAAAAAGAGCAGGATGCACACTGTCAAGGCGCCATAGTTTTGACTCAGGCGCCGCCAGCGTTCCGGCACGAGAGAACGGCGCGTGGCGGGAAGTAGGGGTGGCGCCGGAGTTGTGGCTTCATCAAGCTTCGCCATGCTGTACCTCTTCTTGTATATGTGTCTCCAGGGGGTCAGTGTCCTGTCCCTGCGCCATCGCGGCCATCACGGCATCCTGGCTGATCTCTTCGCGTTGCAGTGAAGCCACCGTCTGGCCCTCGCGCAGCACCACGATGCGGTCGCTACCCTCGATGAGTTCTTCCAGTTCTGAGGAGATCATCAAAACGCCCAGTCCTTTCTCCACTAAACCTTCGATCAGGGCCTGGATCTCGGCCTTGGTGCCAACATCGATCCCACGCGTCGGCTCATCCAGGATCAGCAGCCTGGGGTTGAGACAGAGCCAGCGCGCCAGCAAGACCTTTTGTTGATTGCCGCCGGAGAGTTCGCGGATGAGCTGGTCTGGACCTGCTGTTTTGATACCAAGGAGCTTAATAAACTGGTCAACGATGGCCTGCTGCTTCTTACGAGAGACGATACCCTGGCGTGAAAGCGTTGGTAGGGCCGCCAGGGTCATATTTTCGCGCACCGACAGGTACGGAATAATGCCATCCATCTTGCGATCTTCCGGGCAGAAGCCGATGCCCGCGCGGATAGCATCGCTGGGAGAGTGGAAGTGCGCGCTCTTGCCATCGACATACACCTCGCCCTCCTCGATCGGATCGGCGCCAAAGACGGTGCGGGCCACCTCGCTGCGACCTGAACCCAGCAAGCCAGCCAGGCCCACGATCTCGCCGGCATGGACAGTGATGCTGGCTCCTTGTAACACGCGGCCGCGCTGCAAGTCGCGCGCCTCTAACACGACATTCTGCTCTGCGTGATGCTCTCCTGCCGTGAATCCGGTCTGCCCATGCTGGCGTACATCGCTCAGGTCCTTGCCCAGCATCTTCGCCACCAACTCAACTTTCGAGAGGCCACGCATCTCGCGCACCTCGACGGTGCGGCCATCGCGCATGATCGTCACGCGATCGCAGATAGCGTACAGTTCTTCCAGCCGGTGGCCCACGAAGATCACAGAGACGCCCTCCGCCTTCAACTGGCGAATGACATTGAAGAGGGTCTCCACTTCACGCTCATTGAGGGAAGAGGTTGGCTCATCCATGATCACCAGCTTGCTATCGAAGGAGATGGCGCGGGCAATGGCCACCATCTGCTGAATGGCGACATTGTAGCTCATCAGCGGCTGCGTCACATCGATGGAGATGGAGAGGCGCTTGAGGAGCCTGGCGGTCTCGCTGTGCATCAGGCGCCAGTTGATGAAGCCCCAGCGGCGCGGCTCTTTGCCCATAAAAACGTTTTCCGCCACCGAGCGGAGGGGCACAAGGTTGATTTCCTGGTAGATGGTGCTGATGCCATTGTGCTGGGCCTGCTGTGGAGAATGGAAGTTCACCGGACGGCCGTCGAAAATAATACTGCCGCTCTCATGGCTATAGGCGCCGGTGAGGATTTTAATCAGCGTTGATTTGCCCGCGCCGTTCTGCCCTACAAGGGCATGAACCTCTCCCCGATTGACGCTGAGGTGCGTGTCAACCAGGGCCACGACGCCAGGGAAGGTTTTAGAGATATGCTCCATATGGAGCAATGGGTCGGCCTGGGCCATCCCAGTACCCCCTTTCCCATTACACTACCAATAGAGTACAG
>JALYVR010000333.1 GCA_030853145.1 Chloroflexota bacterium
TGCCGCGCCTTTTCGCGCTCCTTGAGTTCGCGCCTGAGGATTTTGCCGGATGCGACCTTGGGGATCTGGTCGATGAACTCGATCTCGTGGATTCTCTTATAGCCAGCTAACTTGCCGTTGGCAAAGGTCAGGATCTCTTCAGCGGTCGCCTGATGCCCTGGACGAATGACGACCAGACCCTTGGGTAGCTCGCCGGACTCGGCATCGGGCACGGGGATGACGGCCGCGTCCATGACGGCGGGATGCTCCATTAGCAACGACTCCAGTTCAGCGGGGGCGATGCCGAAGCCCTTGTACTTGATCATCTCTTTCTTGCGGTCCACGATGTAGGTGAAGCCATCGGCATCGACGTGCCCGATGTCGCCGGTGTAGAGCCAGCCGTCGCGTAGCGCCTGCGCGGTCTCTTCGGGGGCCTTCCAGTAGCCCTGCATGATCTGGGGGCCGCGAATGATGATCTCGCCATCCTCGCCAACCGACAGCTCGCGCTCGCCCGTCTCGATATCGACGATCTTTTGCTCGGTATTGTGGACCGGCAGGCCCACGCTATCCAGGCGCACCAGATCGGGGTCGCCTGGCTGCGCGTGCGTCAGGGGCGAGGCCTCGGTCATACCGTAGCCCTGCACAACTCTGATGCCCGACTTATTCTCCAAGGCGCGCGCCGGAGCCAGGGGCAGGGGTGCCGCGCCTGAGAACACATACTTGACAGTCTTCAGCTTGCTCATATCGATGGGTACATTGGCCAGAGCCAGCACGATGGGTGGCACCGCGAAGTAGTAGGTCACCTGATACTTCTCGCACAGTTCCAGCGATTGTATCAGGTCGAAGCGTTCCATAATCACCTGAGTGGCACCGCAGGCCAGGAACGCGCCGGTGAGCATGACGCCGTAGATGTGATAGAACGGCAGGAACAGCAGCGCCACATCCGTGACGTTTGTGCGCAGGGCCGTGGTGAACTGCAAGTTGTTACTGGTCAGATTGCGATGGGTGAGCATAGTGCCCTTGGGGAAGCCGGTCGTGCCGGACGAGTAGGGCAGCGCCAGCAGGTCATCGCCGCTGATCTTCACAGGCTCCGGTCGCTTCGGCGACGACTCGCGCAGCAGTTTCGCGAAGGGGATGGCATTGGGCACACCTTCCGGTACCTGCGTGCCGGTCACAATAATATGCTTGAGGTTGGGCATGGGCTTCTGGCGCAGCACCTCCAGCAGCAGGTCCACCAGTCCGCGCTCAACCAGGATCGCGCTGGCTTCGCAGTTCTCAAGCTGATAGGCCACCTCGCGCGCCTTATACGCCGGGTTCATCGGGCTTGACACAATACCCATAGTAGCGGCCGCGATAAAGGTGATGGGATATTCAGGACGGTTGGGGGTGAACAGGCAAATACGGTCGCCCTTCCGCAGTCCCAGGCTATGCAAGCCGTTGGCGATACAATTCACCATTGAGACCACTTCGCGGTACGACAATATGAGGTCGTGATACACAATCGCCGGACGGTCAGCATTGCGCTCAGCCGCCATGCGCAGCAGGTGGTCATAGGGAACATCGGGAAACTCTACCGGGGGTCGAAACAATTCAGGAGCAAACATTTTTCCAGGCATCGCTAAAGTCCTTTCCGTCTAAGTCGGGTTACTCAGCAGACTATCCGGTGTAATGTGACAGGTGGACCTCGTTTCGTAGCTGGGTGTAGCATACTCCAGTTGTGTCAAGCGGTCAAGGGAAAATTTCCGGGCTATGTACAAGTCGCCCAGCGAAGAGCGAGCGACTTGTACATAGCCCTGGGAAAAATTTATGACTCTAACTTCACTGTCTGCCCCTTGCTCAAATCGTACAACGGCAATCCCGTCTTCGCAACGACCAGTTCGCTAAGTGCGCGCATCTGCGCGCTATGTTCCTCGAAAGGCAGGGCTGGCCGTGTGATAACGTCCAGAGGATTTTTGCGTTGCATCCAGGTCCAGTACACCACCTGGCTGCCGCTGGATAGCTCATAGATCATGGCCGGGCTGTCGTTCCAGGGGCCTGGCTCAGGATAGCAAGCGAAAAGACGCGCTTCATGCCAGAACATGAAGACGTAGGTCGCGCTATTAGGAGTTCGGAATCGCAGGCCTTCCTGGCTCACTTCGATTGACCAGCGAGGCCGAACGATAAGCACCCAGCCTAGTATGAACACCCCTCCCACGAGCACAGCTATCAGCAGCGGCCATAAAAAAGATTCGTATGAAAGTGGCATAAGAAGTATATAAAGATATAGAGTTAAAAGAAATATGGAAACTAGTAAATATCCTATGAAGATACGGCGTTCAATGAGTTGATTCGTTTTGATGGTCATAGGTATTGGCAATGCCTCAGCATTTGGTTGTGGCTGTTCATCTGCTAGCAAACGCTTATCCCCCAAGGCAGTAGCGAAACGCCAGGGTTCGATACGGTTCCAATAATGTATTTGTAGAGACATGAAACCAGTGTTTAAAAGAAACGTAAGTATAAGAAAGAGAGGAGACCAGGGAAATGGACCTGACCCAGACGTAACGATATCATTAACAATAGAGAGTGTTATGAGTAGCAAGAAAAGCGCAAAAAATAAAGCAGTCATCAGCAAGCAAGCTGCTCGCCCAAAACGCACCATTGCTAAGCGCGGATTGGGACTGATCAGATCGTGAGGTGGTTTGGGCGCGGCAACCAGGCGTATAAAAAGAGACATGGCGATCTTTCTCCTCTGGATGATGAACATAGTATACATGCTCATCAATGCATGTGTAAAGAGGATGATCCTGTAGAGATATAATGATGCGTAGGGGTAATGAGTATTATTTGACTGAATCCGCCAAAAAGAGAGATATAGGTCAGAAGAAGAAAATGGTGAAGATTATGAGTCATCCCGAATTTTTGAGAAGCCTGTAAAACATCTTTTATAGAGTTCAAACAAGCGGTGGTCCTCATTATTGCCGCTTGTTTCACAAGCATTATAAGATCTTTCAGGTTCTAGAAAAATTCGGGATGACTCATATTTCGGCTTCGCTCAACTATCGACCACTCCCGGTATGGCAGTGTATCACATCGGACGACACTCCACGGCAAAGCGGCCAGACGGGATCCGCCCGGTGGCCTGGACCTCAAGCCCAACCTGGACGGCTAGCTCTCGAAACTCGGGGGGCGTGCGGTCCTTGCCTCCGAGCAAGACCATCTCCGGCGAGAGAGAGGGCGTGCGGGCGTCTGGGGACACTCCGCCCAGGATCACCAGACGACCGCCGGGACGTGCTGCCTCAGCACAGCGGCTCAAGATCAGCCTGGCTTCACGGTCGGGCCAGTCGTTGAGAATGGACTTCAGGATATAGAGATCCGCCCCAACTGGCAGCGGGTCGAAGAAGCTCTGCCCGACCGTTCGCACACGTTCACTCACGCCAGCAGCCAGGAAGATCGGGCCTGCACGGGCCACCGTCCTGGGGAGATCGACCAGTATACCCTGGATCTCGGGCCGTGTTCGCAGAATCTCCGCGAGCAATGCTCCCGTCCCACCGCCGACATCTACCACCGTCTTGACCCTCTCCCAGCCTCCCGTGACGAGCACCTCCGGGTCTGGCGTGCCATGACCTGACGGCCCTATCATCGCGTCAAAGCTTGCTGCGATGTCGGGATGCGCTTCCAGGTCCTCCCAGAAAGGCAGGCCGAAAATCTCATGGTAGGCAGAAGCGCCTGTTCGGACAGCGCTGAGAAGGCTCCCCCACGCATAGGCCATGCGACCGCCGATCCCAGTAAGATCGAGGCCGAGGTGCAATGCCGGGTCGAGCAATCCTTGAGCGGCATCATTGAGCACGAAGCGACCGGATGCTGGCTCCTCAAAGACGCCTTTACCCACCACATGCCGGAGCACCCGTTGCAGGAAGTCGGGATCGCACCCCGCCTCCTGGGCAAGCGTGGTGATGTCAGTGGTACCGGCGGCGAGCCTCTCGGCGATCCGCAAGGTTGCCACCACATGGATGCACCAGGGCGTGCAGAGATCGCTCAGTGCGCTGAGATTGGCACCAGCTTCTGGAGTCTTGTCACCTGTCATCTCTTTTACTCCTCATTGGTTTCCTGATGGTTCCCAGCCCCTACATAGCTTGTTCCTCTATGAACGTTATATTTGTCCCCTACCTTCTCGCGTTCCACAGCGTCGTGCGCGCGTCCCGGCTGGATGTGTGGCCCGCCTCGATCAGCGTGCGGCGCAGGAGGTAGCCACCCAGCAGCACCAGCAGTGAGGTGATGATGCCCAGGCCGCCGCGCTTCCGGTGTGGCGAGCGACCGCCGCCCAGCAACGCGCCCGTCTGTAGCAGCCAGGGTACGAGCATGCCGCTGCCGAAGACGAAGCGCCAGAATGTGCTGCCATGCTCGCCCGGACCCGCGCCCACCAATGGCCGCGCCGCCCGGCCGGAGCCGCGCAGGAATGCCAGCAGACCCAGCATCTCCAACAGCAGCGCGGCCCATTCCAGGCGCTCCAGCTTATGCAGCGTTCTCGCGGGCGCCCCGCTGAGGCGCAACACCAGGGAGAGCAGCGCCGAGCTGGTGGATGTCGCGGAGGCTACAAATATGCCGCCCAGCAGCTTGCTGCGCGACCATAGCGGCACGCTGGTCGCCGTCAGCAGCACGCCGGTATAGCCGCCCAGGAAGACACCCAGCGCTGTCCCTGGCAAAGCCAGCAGGCGTTGCGGTAGCGCCGTCAGCAGACGTGCCCCCCACCAGTGACCCAGCAGGCCATCCCGCGCCGCCTGGTTGACGGCTGTGATGCCGCTGAAGAGCGAGAAGCTCAGCAGCCCCCAAACGCCCATCGACATCGGCGATTTGACTTTGAACATGCGCAACATATGCAGAAAGCGCTCAGGGCGCCCCAGGTCCTTAATGAGTAGCAACGGGCAGGGCAGGAGCGCCAGCAGCGAGAGGTAGTAGCCTGTGCGCAGCGCCATCCGGTCTTCGCGCGAGCCGAAAAACGCCGCCAGGCTGGCAATTACGTAGCAGCCGGCGGCCAGGCCGCCAAAAAAGAAATACCAGATGATCTCCCCGCCCCAGAACGGCGCTTTGAGCACAGGGTAGTCGTAATAGGTCGTTTCTTGCAACTCGCGTGCTGTATCCGGTGTGTAGCCCGTGCTGAACGTCGCCAGTTGCTCTACCAGAGTATCGAGCGTAGGCGCGCGTGTAACTACGTCTCGTAGTGGGGTAGCAAGTTGCGCCCCTGAAAACCTCTTTTCCGCCATACGATACCTTCCTGACGTATTGCTTCGTCAATCTTCAATCGACAGCCCTATGTGTAGCGGCGCCCCTTCGGCTCCTCTTTGGCGCCCCTTCGGCTCCCCTTGCCCGCCGACAATGCCCGCCAACAATGTCCGCCGACAATGCGGGCGCCATGTCTCACCCGTCGATTGACGTTTGACAGAGTAGGATTCTCATTCCCTAAAAAAGATGATGCCCGCCACTCCCAGGACCGCCGCCGCCACGATCGTCCAGAAGGAGGCCGGGGCGACGTTGTTGGAGGGTCGCTGTGGATTCTCCGGCAGGTTGTATACCGCCGGCTCGTCAAGCAGGAGGAAGAACGAGTTCAGCCCGCCGTCAAGGATCGTCTCATCCACGCCATAGAGCCGGGCCTCGTCCATGCCCCGCTCGCGCAGTAGGCCCAGGCGTGCGCGCGCCTGCTCTTTGAGGTGCGCCACCTCGCCAAAGACGATAGAGTCTGTCGGACAGGACTTGGCGCATGCCGGCTCCAGTCCGTCCTTCAGACGGTCATAACACAGCGTGCATTTGTGCGCTTTGTGGTCCCCCAGTTCATCGCGCGCGATCACCCCAAAGGGGCAGGCGATGATACAGTAGCCGCAGCCGTTGCAGATATCCTGCTGCACATAGACCGTGTCGAACTCGGTGCGAATGATGGCACCCGTCGGGCAGGCCTCGTGGCAGGGCGCATTGGCGCAGTGCTTGCACACGTCGCTCATCATCAGCCAGCGGTCGCTGTTGAAGAAAGGCAGCGCCGTGCCGGGTGGCGGCTGTTCGATAGTGCCG
>JALYVR010000334.1 GCA_030853145.1 Chloroflexota bacterium
GCTCCAACCTATCTGCTGGGGAAGCGCGTGGTGGGCGAAATCAATGCCGACTGCCAGCGTGCCGATTGCCTGTATTGCCAGCACAATATGCCCACCCATTGCCCGCAGCGCAGCACTCTGGGGATCGTCAAGCGCGATGGCGCCTTCGCCGAATACCTGACCTTACCCGTGGCAAACCTGCATGTTGTGCCTGATAACGTTAGCGATGAAGAAGCTGTTTTTGTGGAACCCTTAGCCGCTAACTTTGAGATCATGGAGCAGGTGCATGTGAGGCCAACAGACAGCGTGGCGATCCTGGGAGACGGCAAGATGGGCCAACTGGCGGCACAGGTGCTCGCTCTGAGTGGCTGCGAGCTGATGATGGTCGGGAAACACGAGGAAAAACTGGCGCTGGCAGCAAAGTATGGGGCGCGTACCTATGTGCTTGAGGATGCGCAAAGTTTCGCCTTAGAGCATAGGCGACGCGTAGACATGGTGGTCGAGTGCAGCGGCTCGGCGCAGGGACTGGAGATGGCCATGCGTCTGGTCAGGCCGCGCGGCACCGTGATCCTCAAAAGCACTGTCGCGGACAGCAGCACGCTGCACCTGGCCCCCATCGTGATCGACGAGATACGGGTACAAGGCTCGCGCTGCGGCCCCTTCGCTCCGGCCTTGCGCGCCTTGAGCCAGCGCACCATTGATGTGCAACCCCTCATCAGCGCCCGCTATACGCTGGATGAAGGGCTGGCGGCTTTTCAGCACGCCGCACAAAAGGGCGCGCTGAAGGTGCTTATGCGAATGTAGCTGCTCTATCACTTACGACGATACATTGCCAATGTGCTTTCGACATGTGGTCTCCCACTGCGTTGCACCACTTCAAGCATAGTCTCAACATTAAATGGAATGTGGCGAAACTCGACGCCAAGCTGCTCCTCTTGCGAGGAGATCAGGGCATACTCCGCCCAGGGGTCAGCACGAAACTCCTCCGGTGGCTGCCGCCAGTCGTATGCGAAGCCAACACTGCCCGTATTCACATACCAGCTATTGTTACAGCGGCGAAATTGTTGTGTGTGCGTATGGCCACCCGCCAGGAGCAGCGCATCCTGTGCTCCTAGCAACTGCTGGAAGTCCTCTTCCGGGGTGTTGGGAAGGATAATGTCGTCAAAAGAATGAGGAGAGCCATGAAAGCACAGGAGCTTCTTGTCCGCCTCCAGGGAGAGTTCCACCGTTGGCTGAAACTGCTCGATAAAGGCGCGGTCTTCATCCGTTAACTGTGCCAGTGACCATGCTCTGACTACCCATTGTTGCGACGATGTCTGCTCGTGAGAACTCGTCTCCTGCCCGGTCAGCAGCCAGGCGTCGGCGTTGCCCATTACAACTGGGCAGCAAAGATCGCGCAGACGCTGCACCGTCTCGGCAGGCTGGGCACCACCTTGAATGGCGTCGCCCAGGCATACAATATGTTGCACAGCTTGCTGACGGATATCAGCGAGGACGGCGTCAAGCGCGACACAGTTTCCATGAATATCCGAAATAAGCGCGATACGCATCTTTGTTCTCCTTGTTCTCCTTAAACATACGCTGGTTCCGTGGTGAGTGCTGCCAGCAAAGCCATCGGCAAATCAACGTATTTATGCAGCCTATATGTGAGTGGGGAAGCGTTATGCTCGCAATAACGTCCGTTCTGCTGTCAAGGCTTCCTGTATCACATATTCTGCCTTCACCATCGTTACCCCATCAAAAAAGAAGGTGTTTTCACTTCCTGGCAGAGCGAATGCCCGGTACACCTGCTCACCAAAACGTTGGCTCGCCATGTCGTAACGAGACACAGGTTCTTCTGGTAGTGCCTCGTCAAGCCAGACGACATAATAGATTTCGCCAGATGCCAGGTGATGAAGCATATGGCGCAAACTCCATCCTCCCCCAGGTGCTATCCAGTCAAGTTGTTGGCAGCTCAACTGCTCAGCGCGCTGAGCCACTAACTCAACGGCAAGATCAATTCGCCAGAGCCACGTGTTCAGATCAGCCTGCGTCAGTGGCAGGCGATCCTCTTCCAGCGTTGTTGCAGAATCAGCCCACCCATCCGTTGGCACCGGGACAATGCCTTGCTGCTGCCATGCCAGCCATTGCTCCAACTGATTTAAATGATCAAGTGCATGATCGAGAACGCGTCGCAAGATCTTCCGAGGAGTGTAACGATGCTCAGCATCCGTAGCAAGCACGTCATGCGTTGGATCATGCTTGAGAAGGCGTTCCAAATAGGGGCGTGCAAACGCATGGGCAGCTCTTGTATGTGCAGCCACATCTGTGGGTACCGGATGTAAGGTAAGTGTAAGTTCTGCTTCCATATCTGCAACCTGGCGCAACGCGATAGTATCTACTGTCCCTGCCCTTGCCTGAGCGAGAACACGAGTCCGTGACGCAGCCAGTTGGGTAAACCACTCATCATGTTCAGGGGAACGTGGTGACATAGGGGTGTTGTCCATAATATCCTCCATCTTCTTGCTGTACAATTACTGAAACCATATGATGGTAAAAGTGATATGCTGTCCCTATTGTAGCACGAGAACATTTCGACTATAATCGAAGTATGGATGAAACGAAAACAGAAGTAAATATTGCTGCGGTTGCGGAACTGATCGCTGATCCGTCGAGGGCTGCGATGCTGGATGCCTTGTTGGAGAAGCACGCTTTACCAGCGGGAGAGCTTGCATATCGCGCGGGCATCTCACCGCAGACGGCAAGCTCCCACCTGGCGAAGCTGATCGCAGGTGGCTTGCTCGTGCTGACGATTCAGGGGAGACATCGCTATTATGCCCTTGCGAGTGCGGATGTTGCTCACGCGCTTGAAGTTCTGGCGACACTTGCTCCTCCGGTTCCAATTCGAACCTTGCGAGAATCGATTGTGGTAGAACATCTCCGTTTTGCGCGTACGTGCTACGATCACCTTGCGGGCAAACTTGGCGTTGAACTCACGCAAGCACTTGTCGATGCTCACATTTTGAGCGTATGTGACCAGAATTATGGCGTTACTGATGATGGCTCTCTGTTTCTCACCAATTTCGGGCTTGATCTTGAAAGGCTCCAATTACAACGTCGCGCCTTCGCCCTGCAGTGTTTGGATTGGAGCGAACGCCGGCACCACCTTGCTGGAGCATTAGGCGCAGCTCTCATGACACAGTTGTTTGAGCGTGGATGGATACAGCGGGTCCCTGCTAGCAGAGCGGTTCGCGTCACAGAAAGTGGTCGAGAGGGCCTTCAAAAGGAACTTGGTTTTGATGAGGATTTCTAGGGGCAGAGATCCCTTTGTGATAGCATATGAGAAAGAAGCCAGAGGGAAGCAGATGTCAGAAAAGAAGAAACAAGGAGATGGGCTCTGGCATCATCCCGGTTTTCTGCTTTTGTGGAAAGGAATCAGGCCCATCACTGTAAATGGTGTGGAAGGGTAAACCAGGTTCCAGTGTAGCCTGTGGTATCGTTTAGATCTGCACTTTTTCCAAGTCTGGCTTGGCATGTCTATCCTTCTCCAGCTACGAAACGGCGGCCAGCCTCTCATCAAGCCAGCGGGTCATGCGGTCCTGTACGCGCTCAGGTTGTTCCGCGAAGAGCGCGTGTCCCATCTTATCGAGCAGGACGCAGGTGCCATCAGCTACGCCGTTGGCGATCAGCACGGTCTGCCCCGGTGGCACGATGGTGTCCTGCTGCCCGGCAATCGCCAGCACGGGTGTGACGATCTGCGCCAGGTGAGGGGTCAGATCGGCGGCGCGGTACATCTGGTAGAACCACATGCGTAGCGCGTGGTTGTCCAGATGGCTCAGGTGCGACATCAGTTGGGACATCTGCATATGCTCCTGCTTGTAGCGCTGGAACCCCTGTTTGTCGTATGAGCTTTGCCGCCATGAGAAGTCCACCAGGCGGCTATTCCGGCTGCTGGACGTGATCAAGGCGTTGAAGAGCAGTGAGCCAGGCCCGCCCAGGTGCTGGAAACGCTGGGCGAGACCAAGCGTGCCGGTCCAGATGCCGCGCGCGAAGCCGGCGAGCGAGATCGCGTACTTCACCAGCCGGGGCGCGCGCCAGGCGGTGGCAATTGTCGCGTAGCCGCCCGTGCTGTGCCCGATGAGGATCGCGGGCTGCCCACCAGTGATCTGCTCGATGGCCTGAGCCATGGTATCGCCCACCCACGCATCGCTGATCGTTTCCTGGCGCATATCCCCAGGAAACGTCGCCGGGTAGTGACCAGGGAGACTCAGCGTGATGATGCCCCCGTACTGCTTGAAACGCAGCGGAAAGTCTCCCCAGGTATACTGGCTGCTCACAATGCCATGAATAAAGATTACAGGGGTAGCGCCCTCGCTATGCTGCATGTAATCCATGGTCACATCGCCGACATGCAGTATGCTCATGCCGTCTCTCTCCCGGCCTGGCCGGAGGGGATCACCTCAGCCTCTATGGTCTCGCGCTGCACGAGGGGCGTCGCTGGACGTTTGGCGCCGCGCTTCATCTCCTTGAAAACGTTCTTTACGTACGGCGCGAAATCCACCTGCATCGTGTGGCGCGGCGAGTTGCCGTAGCGCTTGCGCCTCGTTTCGCGCTCATGCTTGATGTCCTGCAACAGTTCTTTCTCTGGCGGCAGCCCGTATTGGCCCAGCAGATACTTGCTGACCCAGATGCTCTGCACCTCGGCAAGCGGCATGATGGCGCCCAGCGGCTGGAGCAGCCCGATGAAGAACAGGTCCCGATAGCGCGGGTGGAAGACGCGCCGGAAGAGCGGCAGGTCGTTATTCTGCACCTCGACGATCTCTGGCTTGAGGAACGGGAATGTCACCTTGTAGCCGGTGCAGTAGACGATGCTATCGATGCGCTCGCGCGAACCATCGGCGAAGATCACCCCGTCGCCATCCAGTTCGCGTACGTTGGGCTTTACCTTGATGCGACCGTGGGTGATGCGGTTCAGGACCTCGGAACTGACCGTGGGATGGGCGTGTCCCAGCGGGTGATCGGGTTCGGGGAAGCCATAATCGGTCATCTTGCCGTTCTGCAGGCGCACGAGGAGGCCGTACACTTTGAGTTGCAACCCGGGCGGTACGCCCGGCGGGACGGGCAACTGGTCGAGCGGCCTGCCCATGATGTACTTGGGGATGATATGGAAGCCCCGGCGTACCGCGAGATAGGTCATCGTCGAGACACGCGAGGTTTCGACGGCGATATCCATGGCGGAATTGCCAAAGCCGAGCACCAGGACGTGCTTATCGGTATAGTCGCCCGGCTCCCTGTAATAGTGGCTGTGGGTAACAGTGCCGTCGAAGTGTCCAGGAAAGGGCGGCTCCGGCATACGCGGGTCCCAATGGTGGCCGTTGGCGACCAGCAAGGCCCGGTAGCGCTGCGTTGAGTCATCATCCAGCGTGACATCCCAGCCGCCGCCCTCCACGGGCGTGGCCTGGGTGACGGTGGTATTGAAGCGAATGGAGCGCTTCACATCAAAATGCTCAATATAAGCGTTGAAATACTCGGCGATCTGCGTGTGATGGGGGAAGACCGGGTAATGCTCCGGCATGGGGTAGTCCGAGTATTGCATGCGCGGCCGCGATGTATTGATAAATAACGATTTATAGGCGCTGGACATGTGGTTATTATTATCATATACCCAGTTGCCACCAACGCGGTCGCCTGCCTCGTAGCAATCAAAGGGGATGCCGTGGTCCTTCAACACCTTGCAGGCCGCAATCCCCGACGAGCCTGCGCCGATAATGCAGACGCGGTTCGGAATTTCACTCATGTGCGCTACTCCTTTAGCTGGTGACTCGTAATATCTGACTCTATTATACAATAATTGATGCATACCGCGTAGGGGCGCTGGCTTGCCTCGCCCGCCCGGTGGCCAGCGCCCCTACGCGGTCCGAGACGCGCACGATTTTTAAAACACCCTGTTATATACAGTGGCATATAATAGAGTCAACGCACCTGAGCAAGGGTGTGCTATTTCCGT
>JALYVR010000335.1:0-3725 GCA_030853145.1 Chloroflexota bacterium
CGGAGCCATCTGGATCCCCACGACCCAGCACTTTCCAGGACGCAACGGACACAGCGCCAGGTGGGTCATCGTGCATGGCACTGCTGGCTTTAGCAGCGCCGAGGATGTAGCGCATTACTTCCAGCAGGCCGAAGCCAGCACTCACTACATTATTGGACAAGATGGCCGCATCGTCCAATGTGTCAGAGAATCACAGGCCGCCTGGGGCAACGGACCCGTCACGCACGGACACGACCCCTGGTGGTCCCCCGCGCTCAACCCCAACTATGTCACGATCTCGATTGAACACCTCAAACCACACCGGGATAACTCGGACCACCTCACCGAGGCTCAGAAGCATGCCAGCTTCACGCTGATCCGCCACATCTGCGAGCGCCACAACATTCCCAAGCGCAAAGCAGACGCCCAGGGCGGCATCACCGGCCACTTCTCGATGGACCCTGTCAACCGCAGCTACTGTCCCGGCCCCTATCCCTGGGACGAGCTATTCGCATCTCTTCAGAACGGAGGCTCCGCTATGATCGATCTAAACATGCCAGCCGTGGCGGCCCACTTCGAGGACGCCGGCAATGGCGCCTGGCGCTGTAAACACAACGGCCTGACCCTACACGGCGGCATCCTGGCCTTCTATCGCGCCACCGGCGGCACAGGTCTCAATGGCCTGACCCTCCTGGGCCTGCCGCTGACCAACGAACTCGCTCCCCGGCCGGGCGTGGCTATCCAGCGCTTCGAGCGCGGCGTGCTGGCCTACGATCCACAACACGCGCTCGACAACCCACCCGGCTCCGGCGAGGTCTACCTGCTCCACATCGACTCCGGCTCCGGCCAGGATCCACGCCTCACGACTACCGCTACCCAACTGGCCACTGAGCAGCAACAACTCGTCGCCCTGCACAATCAGGTTACCAGCCTGCAAACCCAGGTTGCCGAGCTACAAGCCGTGAACGCCGACTTCCATCGCCAGGTCACCAACCTGCAAATCCAACTCGCCGCCTTGCAAAGATCACCGTCACAAGCGTCACAAACATCACAAACCGACCCTCACTCTAAAACCTGATTCAGCAACTCCGGCCGGTGGCAACGCTGCTGGCAGCGTCACCACCGCGCCCTTTCTCATAGCATCAATTCCCATGTCTCCCCGATGAGATCATGGCCGAAACTGTGATGCGCCTCCTCGGCAATGCGTTGAAACCCTGTCTTCTCGTAGATGTGGCGGGCCTCCACAAGCACGCTGTTGGTCCAGAGCATCAGCTTCTGGTAGCCACGGCGGCGCGCGAAGCGAATACACTCCTCGACGAGGCGCGTGCCCAGCCCCAGGCCACGCGCCTTAGGTTCAACCAGCAAGAGTCGGAGTTTGGCAACCGTGTCACTGCTCCGCACAACAAAGACCGAGCCGATGATCTCCCCGTTCATCTCCGCCATCCAACAGCGTTCTCCTTCGGGGTTGTAGTTGGTAATGAAATCTGAGACGATCTGGGCGACAAGCGCCTCGAAATGCTCATTCCAGCCATATTCTTGAGCATATAACACGCCATGCCGGTGCGTAACCCACCCCATATCGCCTGGCTCATGAGGGCGGAGAACAAAAGGCGCAGAAAATTTGAATCCGTTGGCGAGCACACTTTCGATGGTCTGCATGGCCTTCAACAGACGCTGTTGATCCTCTCCACTCAGGTCAACCAGCATCTCAGACACCTCTTCGCGTGAGCGCTGGTCAAGGAGAGCGAAAGCCTCTCTGCCCTCCGCGGTGAGGCTGAGCAGGAGCTGGCGTCCATCGGTCTCGGAACGAACTCTCTCAAGCAGCCCTTGTTGTTCAAGATGCGCCAGGATGCGACTCAAGTATCCAGCATCAAGGCCTAACTCGCGGCCCAACCTGGAAGCCGTCACCTGGTTACCTTGCCCCAGCTCAAAGAAGAGGCGCGCCTCGGTGAGAGTATAGGGACTGTGCAAGAGACCCTCGCGCAGAACACCAATCTGCCGCGTGAAGAAGCGATTGAACTGCCGGACAGCGGCAATACTCTCTTCGGAGGTTTCAGTCATCATACATTATCTCCTTTACTTGACAGAAGCAATTAAATAATTGCCATTATCTATTATATAGTTGCCTTTGTCAAGAATAATCTCGCGAAGACAGAACTATGAAGAGTCGCTGGCGCGTCCCGATCCGCGTAGATTTTTTGCGTGGTAACGGAAAAGGCGGGAGAGACGCCGTAGAAAGCGCTCTGCAAAAAAACCTCCCCCCCGCGAAAAGGCATCGCCCCTACGCGGATCGGGACACGCCCAACGAAGTTGCAGTATGATCGGGGAAGCGAGTCTTTGCAGATGACAAGTGCGGACCGCATGCATACTTGTGCCGTGCCATATTCCTATTGACAATAATGAGGTCTTGAGTTATACTCTTGATAGCAATAAACCGATTCTCGGTTTATTAATGAGAAAAGGGAAGTCATGGCACGCACCGTCAACGAAGCAGCCCATACAGCCAGGCGTAACGCCATTCTCGACGCGGCCCAACAAGCCATCGGGACCATCGGCTATGAGAAGATGGCAATTGCCGATCTGCTGAGCGAGTTGCAGATTTCTTCCGGGGCATTCTATCACTACTTCGACTCCAAACCGGCCTTGCTCCTGGCAGTGGTCGAACGCATGGGGAACCAGGTCGAACAGATCGTGCTCCCCATCATCCATGATCCCACGCTTGGCGCCCTCGACAAACTCCAGCGCTTCTTTGCTACGCTCGACCAGGGGAAACTCGCGCACAAGCCCCTGGTGCTCGCATTCCTGCGCGTCTGGTATGCCGACGAGAATGCCCTCGTTCGCCATAAACTATACGCCGCTCGCATCAAACGCTTCACTCCCTGGCTGGAGGCGATCATCCATCAGGGGACCGAGGAAGGCGTCTTGACCACCCCTTATCCTGATCAGGCAGCCAGAATAGTCATCTCCCTATTTGAAGACCTTGCATATGCCACAGCCGAGCTGCTTCTCTCTGAGGAACGCTCGCCAGACGACCTGCCCCGCCTCGAACGGATCGTCGAGGCGTGTGCTGATACATTGGAGCATGTGCTGGGAGCGCCTGCGGGTTGCTTGCAGCGCGCTTCGCGCGAAGAACTCTTACAGTGGCTGGCCCCGCCCTCTGGAAAGCTGGACGAACAGCGGGTTCAACCACGATCTTTTCCTGAACTTATAGGTGAAGGGATCTAAATAACGAGCTTGGTACCCTCAAAAGAGGGAGAGGATGGTGACATGACAGCGATTATCGAAGTAGACAGCCTGAGCAAGCACTACGGCAGCAAGCGCGGTATTCTCGACGTATCCTTCCAGGTGGAAGAGGGCCAGGTCTTTGGCTTCCTTGGCCCCAACGGCGCCGGCAAAACCACGACCATTCGCCTGTTGATGGCGCTGCTGCGTGCCGACGCGGGTTCGGCGCGCATCGCCGGGCTGGATGTCTGGCAGCACTCTGTGGAGATCAAGCGCCTGATCGGCTATCTGCCTGGCGAGCTTGCGCTTGACCCCAGACTCACCGGTGGACAGATTCTGGAGTACTTTGGGCATCTGCGCGGCGGCATCGATCAGGCATACCTGAAGCAACTGATTGCCCGGCTGGACGTTGATCCCACCCGCAAGTTTCGCCAGTATTCTAGTGGCAGCAAGCGCAAAATCGGCATCATTCAAGCCTTTATGCACCGCCCGCGCCTGCTGATTCTGGATGAGCCAACCAGCGG
>JALYVR010000335.1:3735-5950 GCA_030853145.1 Chloroflexota bacterium
GCCTGGACCCGCTCAACCAGCAGGAGTTCGACCGTATGGTCAAGGAGGTGCGCGACGACGGGCGCACCGTCTTGCTCTCTTCACATATCCTGACCGAGGTGGAGCAAACCTGCAATCGCGTCGCCATCATCCGCGAGGGCCAGCTCGTGCGCGTGGGTCTCATAGAAGAACTGAAGGACATCAAACGCCACGAACTCATCATCACCTTCGCCAATGCGGTCCCCAGCGAAGCGTTCAAAGGGCTTGCTGGCGTAGAGCAGGTGGAGGCGCTGGCTAATGGACACACCCTGCGCCTGACTGTGCATGGTCAGGCAGATGCGGTGGTCAAAGCGGCGGCCCAGTATCCCGTCCTCACGCTGGTCAGTCACGAACCCAGCCTGGAAGACATCTTCATGCGCTACTACGAAGGCGACGGCCAGGCCGTCAAGGAGGCCAGTCATGTGGTTTAAGAGTATCTACCTCAAAACCCTGCGCGATTACCGCGTTGCCATTCTAGGCTGGGGCATAGGCATGGGCCTGCTCATGTATGTGGTCCTGGCTGCCGTCCCCTCGCTGATAGCAACGCCACAGGCACGGGCCTCGGTCGTCAGTCTGTCCAGTTCGTTCGCCTGGATTGCCGAGCCAGTCGCGGTGGACACTCCCGGCGGCTACGCAACCTGGAAATACGGCTTGACAATCCTGGTGATTGCCATCTGGCCGCTCCTGGCATGCAGCCGTCTGCTGCGTGGCGAAGAGGAGCGTGGCTCCCTGGATGCCCTGCTCTCGCTGCCACGTGGGCGCGGGCGCGTCGCGCTGGAAAAGCTGGCCGCCGTGTGGACAGCCCTGCTGGGGATGGGCCTGCTCATCGGGCTATTGACGTTCGCGGGCGGCAAGAGTGTCAGCGCAAACTTTGGTCTGGGCGATGCCTTGCTCTTTGGCCTGGATGTGGCGCTCATCTGCAGCGTCTTCGGATCTATCGCCCTGCTGCTCTCGCAATTCACCCAGGAGCGCGGCACAGCCTCTGGTATGACGGGTGGCCTGCTACTGATCTTTATCGTGCTGGATATGCTCCATCGAGTCATCCCCGGCACCGAATGGCTCAGCCGCCTTTCCCCCGTTTACTACTATAACCTGAGCAAACCCATAGTGCCGGGGTACGGCACCAATCCCGGCGCGCTGCTCATCCTGCTGGCCCTGAACATCGTGCTGAGCGGCGCGGCGCTGGCCTTCTTTGTGCGGCGCGATATCGGGAGAACGGTGGCGCTACCCAGCTTTCTGCGCCTGCCAGAGCGGGCAACACGGCCTGAGCGCGCACTGCCGGTCAATGCCTGGTCGCTACGCTCGGTGTATACACGCAGCCTGGGGATGATCGCGGTTCCCACGTTCTGGTGGACGCTGGCTATCGCAGGGTTCGCCGGCTGGATGGTTGTGATCGCTAAGCAAATTGAGGTCCAGATGGCCAGCCTTTACCAAAGCTCGCCGCTCCTGAAAGACTTTCTCACGAAAGTCGGCGGCGGCGATCTCACTACCAACGCCACCTTGCTCAGCGCGCTTTTTGCCTTTCTACCACTGCTCCTGATGGCCTTTGCCGTCACCCAGGCCAACCGCTGGTCTGCTGATGAAGAAGATGGCTTGCAGGAGTTGGTGCTGGCAACGCCGCAGTCGCGCCTGACCGTCTTGCTGGCGCGCTTTGGCGCGCTCACCACGGCCACGGTGATCATAGGCGTGCTGACGCTGGCCGCCACGGCGCTGGCTTCGGCCGCCACTGGCCTGAAGCTTGACGGGGGCAACCTGGCCGCCGCGTCACTTTCGCTCATTCCATTGGGGCTGCTGATAGCGGCGCTCGGCTATCTACTCTCTGGCTGGCTGCGCACGGCGATCGACACTGGCCTCTTGAGCTTTTTGCTGGTGATCTGGTTTTTCATCAGCTTCATTGGACCAGAGTTGAACTGGTCGGATGCGACGCTGCGGCTCTCGGCCTTCTACTACTATGGCACACCACTGCTCCACGGCCTGCCGCTCCTGGATACACTGGCTGTGCTGGCGGTTGCCGCCGCGGCGCTGGTGCTGGCATCGGTGCGCTTTGTCCGCAAAGACATCGGGCGCTGAACACGTGATTGAACAGGTGAGGCGACCCCTCTCGCGTAGGGATGCGGCTTGCCGCATCCGTGTGCGGGAAGGGGATCGTCCGCGATAGATCTATGTGTAGTGGCGCCACTACACATAGATCTATCGC
>JALYVR010000336.1 GCA_030853145.1 Chloroflexota bacterium
GTCCATGAGAGAGATCCAGGACATCTTCGACGAGAAATCCATCAGCGTCAAGATCAGTGAGAAAGAGTTCATAGACCCACTCATTGATCCGTTTGCCCACGGCCACAGACGTGCCCGCAGATGGCGCAGGATGCCGAGTCACGATCACCCGAATGCGAGGGAGCCCCTCCCCAAGCGGGAGCCAGCCGCCATCAAACAGTTCGATGACCTCAGCAGTACTCACCCTGCTCACACATGCTGTCGGGGGATGAGCTAGCACCTGTTGGATCTGGGGGTGCTCCAGGAGTTGAGAGCCTCTCCCTCGCGTCACGACATGCACGTTGGCAAGCAAGATCTGGGTCACCACAGCTGCATCTCCGTATTGTCCATCGAGACGAACCAGAGCCATCTCTGATGAGAACGTGAACTGCTTCAAATATGTCGTGATAGCGTGTAGAGCCGAGGGAAGTTCCTCGCGATAGTCACCATTGCCCTTTCCTGCGTAGGTACCAATCCACTGGCGAGTGTGCAGAGGAACGATCTTGCCTGGTTTCTTGCGCGCGATGGGTTCTGGTCGCCTCAAAGCTAAAAGCCACTCGGTATCAGATAAGCGCCAAAGATCCAGCTGTGGGCTGCGAAAATGGGTCTCGATGCGACGCGCGTTTTTGACCTCGGTGATCTGTTGCCCCTACGCGGACCGGGGATAGATCAAAGATCGTGATGGGAGAGGGTCGTAATTGCCTGACCCAAGATTACGGATGCGGAGAGATTGTTAGCAAAACTTCATGGTGCTAAGCCTTTACTGATTATCGTTTGTCTTCACCGTTATAGTATACATGAAAAAGGCCTTTGCCTCAAGCAAATCAGGGCATCGCGAAAGTTCTCCGTCCTTCAGAGCGCTCATAACAGGTCCTGAGGGTTTCGTGTACAGGCGCCGCTGGCCTGCGTCCTGTAGACCCTACATCTTACCCGCCACGCGAACCAGGGTGGGCCATATATCTTGCAATCATAGGCGAGTAGTGTTAGCATTGCGGGTAGCACATACGCGCAGGAGACAACAACCACGCTACCACAGGAGGCTGTATGCTTTTCACCAATGCGACCATCGTCACCATGAATCCCGCCCGCGAGATAATCGCCAATGGCGCGCTGGCGATTGAAGGCAATCGCATCGTCGCGCTTGGCAAGGCGGATACCCTGGCGCGCCAGTATCGCGAGGAAGAGGTCATCAACGTTCAGGGGAAGCTCATCATCCCTGGCCTGATCGATACGCATGTGCATCTTGCCCAGGCCTTGATTCGTGGCTGTGCCGACGATATGGCGCTCATCCAGTGGCTCTGCGAGCGCGTCTGGGTGCTGCAAGGGAATTTCACCGAGGACGATGGCTATGTAAGTGCGCGCCTCTGCATTGCCGAGATGCTGAAGTCCGGCACCACCACCTTCCTGGAATCGATGCTGGCGCACCGCTATGGCTTCAACGGTGTGGCACGTGCGGTCGAGGAGAGCGGCATTCGCGCCTGCCTCGCGGGGATCGTGATGGATATTGGTACCTACGCCACCCAGGAGAATTCCATGCATCCGGGCCTGCGCGAGAGTCGCGAGACCAGCCTGCTCGGCGTGCTGGACATGCACAGCAAGTGGGAGGGAGCCGCCAACGACCGCATTCACGTGTGGTTCGGACCGCGCACACCGGGTGGGGTCACCTCGGAACTCTATCGCGAGATGAGCGAGCTGGCGCGACAGCGGGACATGGGCATCACCATGCACCTGGCGGAGGTTGAGGCCGACAAAATCTTCCTCAAAGAGAAGTATGGTCTCTCGCCGGTCTACTACGCGGAGAGCGTGGGCCTGCTCGGCCCTAAATCGGTGCTGGTGCATATGGTCTGGTTAACGGCGGAGGACATTGCCAAACTGGCCGAGACGGGCACCTCCGTCTCCCATAATCCCTCCTCGAACAGCAAGCTGGCATCCGGCGTGTGTAAGGTGCCGCAGATGCTTGCTGGCGGCGTCAATGTCGCGCTGGGCTGCGATGGCGGTCCCAGCAACAACGACTACGACCTGATTCGCGAAATGAAGCTGGCGGCCATCATTCACAAGGCCGTCAGCCATGATCCGCTGCTGATCCCCGCCGAGTCAGTGCTGGAGATGGCCACGATCAACGGTGCGCGGGCGCTGGGCCTGGAGCACGAAATCGGCTCGCTGGAAGTTGGCAAGAAAGCCGACCTCGTGGTGCTAGATTTTAACCGTCTGCACACCACGCCCTCCATCAATCCCATCTCCACGCTGGTCTACGCGGCCACGGGCGGCGAGGTGGACATGGTGGTCGTCGATGGCGAGGTCGTCGTGGAGCAGGGCAACCTGCTGACCATGGAAGAGGACGAAGTGATGGAGCAGGCGCGCCGCCACGCCTATGAACTCTATCGCCGCGCCGGCATCGAGATCAAGCCCAGGTGGCCTATCGTATAATTGGGCTCCTTGTATATAATGGGCAGACCATATGCCGAATATCCATTGATATCGATTAGCACCAGGAGTGTTGTTGCCATGCAGGATGGAGACAAAGCTATCGCGCCGTTGCTGGAGGCGTTGAAATTTAGTCCGACAAATATTCCCCTGCGAAAACATATCGCGGAACTGCTCGTGGAGAGTGGCCGGAACGCCGAGGCTGTAGAGCAGTTCAAAGCCATTCTGGACCTGGCCGAGGATTATGACACCACGGTGAAGCTGGGCCGGGCCTACTACAGCTTGGGAGAGTTCCAGCTTGCGCGTTCCGTTTTGCAGAAAGTGCAGCAGGAGAAGTCTTCGGCGGAAGTGTATCTGCTGCTCTCGAAGGTGTGTTTCGCGCTGGAAGATTACCAGGCGGCGGGTGACTACTACGAAGAGGCGCTGGATGCCGATCCTGAGATTGAGGACCCGGACTACCAGCAGGAATTGAGCGCCAGGAATGTCAAGGTCAAGGGTAAGCTGCGCGTGCTCAACTTCGGGGGGCCGCATATCCAGGATGATATTGTCGAGCGGCCGACGATCACCTTTAGCGACGTGGGCGGGCTGGAGGAACTCAAAGAGAGCATCAAGATGAATATCATCTACCCCTTCCAGAACCCTGACCTGTTCAGGAAATTCGGCAAGAAGGTTGGCGGCGGCATCCTCATGTACGGGCCACCAGGCTGCGGCAAAACGTTCCTGGCCAGGGCCACCGCTGGGGAATGCCGCGCTAGGTTTATCAATATCGCCATCCACGATATCCTGGATATGTACATCGGCAACAGCGAGAAAAACCTGCACAAGATATTCGAGCTGGCGCGCAAGCACCGGCCGACGATCATCTTTATCGATGAGCTGGACGCCATCGGCGGTAGCCGGCAGCAGATGCGCTACCAGCATAACCGCATGCTTACCAACCAGCTCCTCACCGAGCTTGATGGGGCTGAGACCAACAACCACGAGATCCTGGTGCTGGGCGCCACCAATAGCCCCTGGTTCGTTGACTCCTCGCTGCGCCGGCCGGGCAGGTTCGACCGCGTGTTGTTTGTGCCGCCGCCCGATCTGCAGGCGCGGGCGGAGATCCTGCAGATTCACCTGCGCGAGAAACCTATCGAGGCGGTTGATTACCTGAAAGTGGCGAAGAACATGGAGAAGTACTCCGGCGCCGATATCCAGGGTGTGTGCGAGACCGCCGCCGATACGGTGATCCAGGAGGCCATGAAGACCGGCAAGATACGACCCATCCGCACCGATGATCTGTTGAATGCGCTCAAGAAGACCAGGCCCACGATTCTAGAGTGGCTCTCCACCGCGAAAAACTATGCCACCTATAGCAACGAGGGCGGCGCGTATGACGATATCTTGAAGTTCTTGCAGAAAGGGTAACGGGCAGGGATGCCATGCCAGTCAACAGAGTAAGAGCCGATGTGCTGGAGATGGGCGACGAGTACCAGAAAGCCGATTACGCGCTCCAGGTACGCCGTTATGATCTCGCCATTGAGATCATGCGCAAGGTCTTGAGTACCCATCCCGATAACAGCGTTGCCTTCGTGACCCTCGCGCGGGCCTACGCACTCAAAAAAGACCAGCAGCAGGCACTGCAAGCTCTACAGGAGGCTCTCACGCTGAACCCGATGTACTGCTATGCCCATACCCTGTATGGCTCGCTCCTCAAGGATATGAAAAGGTACGCCGAGGCCCGGCAGGAGTACCGCTCGGCCCTGGAGATAGATCCGGCTAGCCACCTGGCCCATTACTTGTATGGCGACCTGCTATTCACTATCGGAAAAGATATCTCGGAGGCCAGGGAGCATGTTGAGAAGGCGCTGGAGCTTGAGCCGCAGGATGCCACGTATCACCTGTTGCTGGGGCACATCCTGGCGAAGCAGAAAGATCTTGAGGGCGCCGAAGCCGAGTACCGCCTCGCGCTGAGTCTTGAGCCTGACGACTATCGTGTACTCAACGGGTATGGCGCCCATCTCTTGACGGAGCGCAATAACCCGCGCGAGGCCTTTGAGTTTTTCCGGCAGGCCCTGATGCGCTCGCCAGATAACGCGAATATCCGAAAAAATTTCCTGATTGCCTTAAAGGCCAAGCACCCATTGTATAGCCTGTTCTGGAACTATGACCTCTTGAAAAGAAGGTCAAGGCCGCTGGCTATACTCTTCATGTTGATCGTCATTGCGCTGGTACGTGGTCTGCTGGAGGTTGGCTTGCAGTTTCCCACCCTCGGGCCCTTCATGTTCCTGGCCGAGTGCGTACTGATACTTTTGATGGTGTACCTGATTGCCATCAACCCGATTTTTAACTTTCTGGCGAAGCGGGGCTTAATCCGGTAACGAGAGGGCGGCCGGACCGTTCTATAGGTGTAAGCAGTAATCTATTCCTGGCAGGGAAGCAACGGTATACCAGCAGAAAGAGCTATGGAGAAATTTGTATGGCAGGCATGGAGGGGAAAACCTTAGGGCGCTACACGCTGAGCCGCTTAGCTGGCAGAGGGGGCATGGCGGATGTCTACGAGGGCTATGATCCCACTTCTCGGCGCAAGGTAGCGGTCAAAGTTTTTAAGCGCGAAGACGAGGATATGCTGCGGCGCTTCATCCGCGAGGCGCGGCTGATGGCGTCGCTCAGCAACGACCATCTTGTGCCGATCTATGATACCGGCACGAGCCTGGTGGATGGCGTCACCTGGTACTATATCGTCATGCCCTTTATGGAAGGGGGCACCCTGCGCGCGCGCATTCGCCGTTCCCCGCTCTCGCTCCCCGAAGCCTGCCGCGCCATGAGCGATATCGCCAGCGCGCTCGACTATATCCACAGCCAGGGGATTATTCACCGCGATATCAAGGCTTCCAACGTGCTGCTGGATAGTCAGGGCAAATGCTACCTGGCGGATTTCGGCATCGCGCGCACCACAACTGATGCCACGCAACTGACCACTACGGGCAACGTGCTGGGCACCGTCGAATACGTGGCCCCGGAACTCTTTGAGGTAGATCGCAAAGCCGATGCGCGCAGCGACCTGTATTCGCTGGGCGTCCTGCTCTACGAGATGGTCACCGGGCGACTCCCCTTCTACGCGGAGAACCCCATCGCGCTGGTCACCATGCATATGACCAAGCGACCACCATCGCCGCGCAGCATCGCGCCGCAGCTCTCGCCAGCGGTCGAGCGCGTGATCATGAAGGCGCTGGAGAAGAAGCCGGAGCAGCGCTATGGCAGTGCCAGCGAACTGGCGAACGCCTTTTGCCGCGCCGCTGGCAACAAGAACGGCAGCCAGCAAAGCCTTGTGGCCCCGCCTGCGACTGTCGTGGCCAGCCCTGCGCCCGCGCTCCATATGGCCCAGGATCAGCTCGTGCTGGGTCCGGTGCAGCAAGCTGTGTATCCCTCTCCGATGGCTCCGGTGACCGACCTGGCCGGGCTGCCGACGGAGGTCAGACGTGGCCGGCCAACCCCGCCGCCATCGCC
>JALYVR010000337.1:0-422 GCA_030853145.1 Chloroflexota bacterium
GGGCGACCCCTTGTGGTCGCCCTGTTCCAACGCCGTCATCTCGCTCCCCTTTTTTTCCTTTAAAAGGTCTCTTCCCCTGATATTATCTGGACACCAGGACAGTCAGAGGTCAGCCACTGCTCCAGGTTGGACTGGAAGAGTTGCTCCGCTTCACGCTGGCGCGCCCACTCCTCTTGTGCTGATCGCATGATTTGTACCCACGCCTTTCGCTCTATGCCAATGCACTTAAGATAGGCACACAGGCTACGCTCATAGGTCTCTTCTGACACGCAGATCAGTGTTCCATCTTTTGCAGTCGCAAACCAGCCATGCCCGGCGGCTGACCAGCGCAAGCATCTGCTCCATTCCAGTACGTTTTCGTCTTGTGGCGTGCTAGCCTCTTCCATCATGGACTCCTTTCCTAATCAGCATCTTCTCATCCG
>JALYVR010000337.1:432-4709 GCA_030853145.1 Chloroflexota bacterium
GGAGCGCCCTCCGTACTTCGTCGCGGAGGTTACACAAGTGGAAGGGTTTGCAAACAACGAGGACATGCTGCGGCGCATTCGCCACCTTTGCCCCGGAAGCTTCGTGGTCGGCAAGCTCGTTCATAGGACACATCTTTCTCACAGGAAATTTCTGAAAAGAACGACTCAGCGACCCTGCGACATGGCATCGTACATGTGGTATAACTATACTTCATAGTAGCTGAAAAATAGTTATTCGTCAATACTTATGAGACAAGTAGCCAGGTTGTCGGCTGCTCGGATGATATGGTATGCTGATGCGAAGGGATGGACGCGAATAGAAGGAGGCATCACCTGTGATCGAGCGCCCCTCGACTCTTCCACCTCACCTGTATCCCGCCTTTGCCCCATTGCCGCTTCCTCTCGCGGAGCACCTGGTACTTCAGGAGTACCGTCGCTCCCGACGCGTGGTCCTTGCGAAGCGACCGCACCCAGAGCAGGTGTGGGCCAGCGTCCTGGAGCGCGTGAGCAAAGCGCGCAGGATTGCCTACGAATACATGCATCCATTTGTGATCGTGGACACAAAGCGGAGCAAGCAGGGGCTTGTGCGCACCTTTCCAGCGGGAGATTGGCTCCTTGATACCCTTGCCACCTACACACCAGAAGGGAAGCGCAATGCCGGACCGACCCTGGACTATTGGCAAAAGAAGGGACTCCTGCGTCGAGACAAACCACGCGGCCTGCTCGATCTCAACAGCGTCGCGGCCCTGCTGGTGGCACGCATCGCCGAGGAAGAGCACCAGCGCAACTGGCTTCCCTCCGAGTTGCCCGCTGATGAACCAGCCTGGTGGTGCTACAGTCAGGCCGATCCGACAGCCCCCATCCAGCCGGTACCGTTGTCACTGTCCCCCACACTTGCGCCAACCGCAGTCCTCTGGACGCCCTGGCCTGGCGCAGCCTGGCTCTCAGAGGAGTGGCAGATCATCGAGAACCAGGCCTTTCGTTGGGCTGGAGCCGTCTCTACGGAACACGAGCTGGCGATCTGGGATCGCGATCTCGCACGCACTATCCTGGCCGCACAAACCCATATTCTGACCGCTCAGGAAACGGTCCAGGCCGCTCTGATGCAAGAAGCGCGTCACCTGATCTTGCAGCGGGTCGCGCGGCAGCGCCGCGCCGGTAGCCCCTGGAACAACTGGCCTCCGCTTCCTGCGCGCGAGGAAAAGAAGGAACTAAGATACAGGAACGACAGCAGCTAGAAGGAGACTCTATGGCATCCTCACATAATGAGCTAACCCGTCTTCCACTTTTTTGAGCGCAGGAGCATGCGAAGTTGGGCTATTGTGCGGTCAACGCCAGAGTTTGGCATATCGAATACTGGGAGATTTGCTATAGCCTTCAACACAAAGAAATGTGATATAACACAGGAAAGATTCTCTATGGAAGGGGACAACAAAAATCATGACTACTTCTTCGGAAAATCTGCGGGTAGCGGCTATCCGCACGCAGGTGCGCGAGGACTACGCGGAGCTAAACCAGTTCATCCAAGGACCGCTGGCGGGCCTGGACCCGAACAAGCTCTATCAATCGCCCGATGGCACGGAATGGACCATCATGCAGAACCTGGCACATATCGTGGAATTTATGCCCTACTGGGCGGACGAGGCGGCGAAACTGGTAGCCACGCCAGGGCAGAATTTTGGGCGCACGATGGAGCACGAAGGGCGCGTACACGCCATTCGCGAGCATGGAACGGATAATCTGGAGGAATTGCGTGCGCGCTTGCCCGCAAGCTATGCCCACCTGCAACGCGTATTGGGTACGCTTACAGACGGCGATCTGACGCTGACAGGGCGACACTCGAAGTTCGGCGAGCGCGACCTGGCCTGGTTTATCGATGAGTTCATTACACGGCACCTGGCAAACCATGTAGCGCAACTTAAAGCATGTTTGAACACTATCGAATGATAGGCAAGAGCTAATGTCAGACTATATGGACCTCTACGATTACCGTAGCCGGGTCGCGGAACTGTATCGCGAGCGCAACAGAGCTGTGCTGAATGGCGCTGATCCTGCGGCTATCTCTCGGCGTTTTCGAGCAGGCAGGGATGATCTCTTTGGCGGCCATCCACAGTCGGCGCTGGATGAGGAGCAGCGTCGAACCTTCACGGGCTTGCGCTACTTTCCATATAATCCAGTGCTGTGCGTTAGCGCGGGGCTTGCTACCGGCGGCGAGCCAGCACACCAGCAGGTTACGATGAATGCCAGTGAGCAGATGACGATGCGTACCATTGGGAGCCTGCATTTTGTGCTAGAGGGCCAGGCGCTGAGTCTCGCGCTCTACTGGCTGGAGGTCTATGGAGGTGGACTCTTCCTGCCCTTTCGCGACCTGACCTGTCCGGAGCAAAGCTACGGCGGCGGGCGCTACCTGTTCGATACCATCAAGGGCAGCGATTTTCTAGTGGCCCCTGGCGCCAGCGGTTGGAGTCACATTATGCTGGATTTTAACTATGCCTACAACCCGTCCTGCGCGTATAATAGCCGCTGGGTATGTCCGCTAGCGCCTGTAGAGAACAGGCTACACGTCTCTATTCGCGCCGGTGAAATGAAGTATCACGAATAACAACATGGTATAATGCTACAAGGCTATTTCGTTTACACAAACATACGTGATTCTCAGGCAAGCACGGGACCCTTATGGATACACAGATGCTCTCGTTGTTCCTGGGGGGTATTGGTCCCCTGGGTACGCTGGTCTTGCTCATCATAGCCGGACAGATCGTATGGCATTATCACGACGGTCGCCGAGGGAGCTACCGCTGGCGTTGCTACATGTTTCGTCTGAGGCAACTTTCGACCATCGCCTGCCTCTTCTTCCTGGCCATGGTCGCCAGCTACATCGTGCTGCACGAAGTCTGGGGCTGGCTCTACTTCATCGCCGCACTCAAAACCGGGTCCTGGCGGCTGCGTTACACCATTGGCCAGCGCATCTAGCAAGTTTGACGGATCTTACTTGATAACGCGGAACCAAAGATCGGTTCTCGTCGGAGACTCGAATACTCTTGTTCTTTCCAATTCCATCTGCGCGTTATCTAGAGGCTCGAAAAAGCGAAGACCTTCGCCAAAGAGGACAGGGATGATGCCGATATGGATCTCGTCAACCAGCCCGGCTCGTAGACATTGCTGAGCAGTATTCGCGCCACCTACAACCATGACATGTTTGTCGCCTGCGGCTGCTTTTGCTTGTTCGATGGCCCTTTCGATCCCAGAAGTCACGAAGGTAAGCGTCAACTGGTCATTCTCTCCTTCAGTCAGAAGGAAACGAATAGCCACCTTTTCTGGAACATGATGAGTCAAAACAAAAATCGGCACTTGATATTCGTAATCCGTGACATCTCCCTCAGCCATGTCATAGGTACATCGACCCATCACTACTGCGCCTGTCGTCTGGATTTCTTCGGCAAGCATCTCTGTTCTTCGCAACGCATCCAGGTCCGGATACAGACGGCTCACATCACCATTGCGGTCATTCATAAACCAGTCCAGTGACATGGTTGCGCCTATAATAACTTTTCCCATAACACCTCCATGCAACAAGTGAACATTTCTTTCCCACAAGCTTACTCGCTTCCACCGAAAAAAACTTCTCCCATCTTGCCATTTCTCTGCACCTTCTCTTCTCCATTCTCGCATTAGCGCATCGTGTGACCGCTCTGTGATGCACTCATAGCACGCTTGTGATACAACTGTGACTGCGCAATCATATCCTGGGATAGAACCACATAGATACGCTTCCCTGATTGCATAGTCACGTACGCGCGGCGCAACTGGAACGGACATATTGGAGGTCAATGATGGAACGCACCTGGGTCACGATAGAAGGCAATGAAGCAGCGGCCAACGTTGCCCATAAATTGAGCGAGGTAATCGCGATTTACCCGATTACCCCCTCGACGCCGATGGGGGAACTGGCGGACACCTGGTCAGCGGCGGGCCAGGAAAACCTGTGGGGCACGGTCCCCCTGGTCATCGAGATGCAGTCCGAAGGCGGGGCCGCCGGCGCAATCCACTGAGCGCTCCAGACAGGGGCGCTGGCCACGACGTTCACCGCCTCGCAGGGCGTCGATTTCGCGCTTACCAGCGGTGTGCATAGGGGAGATCCTGCAGGACACCTATCTGTGGTTGGAGGAGCACGAGTACGTCTCCATCAAGCAGATGCAGGGCAGCATGAGCCAGCAGGCGGTGCCCGAACCCGCCGCCTTCGAGCGCGCTAATTACATGAAGGCACTCAAGACGTT
>JALYVR010000337.1:4719-5930 GCA_030853145.1 Chloroflexota bacterium
CTATTAAACAGCGCAACATGTGACTTGCCTCGCCATCCTGGTGGTAGCAGGACGGCGAGGCAACTGCCCGAACATTATGTTGAAGCAAGGTTATAGCCCTGACGAAAGCGGCCAGCGCAAGAATTCCTCTTCTAGCTGCTGCCAGGCCAACTGCTCGGCCTGGGCAATAGTGATAGACCGGTGGTCCTGGGTGGACTGCACCATCGCGGCGGTAATACGCTGGCGGAATCCCCCGAAATAGGGTTCCTGCTCCTGGTAAGGCGGCATTGGATGAAGCTCGATATCTTGTAGCTCGTAAAATTCATGCGGTTCGAACGCCAGCACGATCAGCCTGGCATAGTGCTGAATGAGCGTTTCGCGGAATGGCAGGAAATAGTTCGGTTGCGTGCTCGAAACGAGGAGGCAGCCCGCGATGCGTCCATCGAACATGATAGGACAGACTGATGCGCTTTCCTCCCACTCTGTCCAATGACTGGGGAACAGGGATTGGGATTCAGTGCGGTCCTGGAAGGTAAGCTGGTGATAGGTAGAGACAGCACGGCCCGCCAGGGATTCGCTGCCAAGGAGGATAGCCTGCTGATCCATAATACTCTTCCAGGGAAGGGTTCCGCGCCCCACCCGCTCGCGCAGGCTGCGAATCTTCTTCCCATGCATAGGTGGATTACATTGAGCCAGGGAGATGATCAGGCCCACCTGGTTAGGATCGAGCTGCCCAAGGGCCTGCTGCAAGACCAAGTTGCTCACGGACCAGAAACGCAACTGCAGCGGGATAGTGGCATAGACCTGTAGAACGCTCGTATAGAACGCGGACGGAACCTCCTGAGGCACATCCATCAGCGGCTCATTCTTCATTCTAGCAAAGGCTTCTCCAAACTCTTCCGCGATCAAATCACGCAAGAGCTGGCGCTGCTGCGGGAGAGCCAGGAGGAGCTGCTGGAGGTTGCGTGGACGGGGATTCGAATCGTCATTGGCCCAGCGTACTAAAGTAATGGAATTGACACCTAACGAGTCGGCAATACGCTGCCTCTCAAGGGGGTCTTGAATAATATTTCCCAGCACCATGCGCCATGTTTGCTGTTCTGGCATATCCTCTACTCTACTGTCGAAGGAGCACGTAACAAACGTACTGTATTTATGATAGCAGGGAATCAGGCTGGCGTCAATATCTCGCGTAGGGGCTGTGGCTTGCCTCGCCCATGTAGGCCTACGTG
>JALYVR010000338.1 GCA_030853145.1 Chloroflexota bacterium
CCAGCGACTCATTTTGTATGCTCGATCCTAATTGCAGGGCCACCGTATTGAGCTGCACGCCACGGGGAACCGGGAAGTCGAGCCAGCCGGTCTCGCTTTTACCGGGGTCTGGACCGACCGCCAGTTGGGCTACCGTGGGAGCAATCGGGCTGGTTCCCGGAATGAGCAGGTGCGCCGCATCATAGTAGACCACCGTGGCCGGATCAGACGACGTATTGGTGACACGCATATTGAGGCGCATCACCGCCGGACCTGAACGAATAGTATCATCAGCAAACGTAGTCGCATATTGCGCATTGAGGACGGTAAAATCTAAACCCGCGTAAGCGGCCGTGCGTTGAATATTCAAGACGGTGACCGGGTCCTTCTGGGTGGGGGACGCGGCTGTCGAGATTTGTAAACTGCGTACCCAGTTCCAGGTCACCAGGCCAATCGTGCCCACGATGAGCAGCAGGACGATCAGCAGTGCGCTGATCACGATCCACGACCGGTGTCTTCTTTTCTCTTTGCGCAGCCGCCGGCTGATCGTTGAAGGTTGCGCCCTCTCCAGTGGTTGCGAAGGTGGCTGTATTATAGGAACCATTGTATCTTTTTCAAGCATTCGTTACTTCTCTCTCCCTCTTCATCAGATAGCATTTCTAGATAACATCTGTATCCCTTCCATTGTACCAAGTTATGGCGATTCTTGACAGTCTTTTTAGCGAGTGTTAGCATTGACCGTAGTTACAAGTAAAAACACCGCGTATTTTTATATCGCATTACAAGGAGCAAACAACTCGGTGAAAATTCACGAATATCAGGCCAAGGACATCCTGGCGCGCTATGGCGTTCCGATTCAGCCGGGGCGGGTAGCGTCTACGCCGGAGCAGGCTGAAGCCATTGCCCGCGAATTTGGCGGGCCGGTAGCCGTCAAGGCCCAGGTGTACGTTGGCGGACGCGGCAAGGCCGGCGGCGTCAAACTGGCCGATACCCCGGAGCAGGCGCGGGAAGTGGCCGCGAAGATCCTGGGCATGGACATCAAAGGGCTGACCGTCGAAAAAGTCCTGGTTGAGGCCAAGTTGGACATCAAAGAAGAATACTACCTCGGTATTATACTCGACCGCAAGACACAGACCCCCGTTGTGATGGTCTCCAAAGCTGGCGGTATGGATATCGAAGAGGTTGCCACCACCGCTCCTGAACAAATTATCAAGCACCAGATCGACCTGCGCTGGGGCCTGCGCCCCTTTGAGGCGCGCGATATCCTGGTCAAGGCCAACCTGCCGCACCAGGTGATCGGCAAAGGCGGAGCCATCCTCACTCAGTTAGCGAAGGCCTACATCGAGAGCGATGCCAGCCTGGCGGAGATCAATCCACTTGTCCTGACCGGCGATGGTCGCGTGGTGGCGGGCGACGCCAAGATTATCATCGACGACAATGCCCTCTACCGGCAGAAGGAATACGCTTCGTGGGCGGAGTCAGAGGAGGCCAACCCGCTGGAGTACGAGGCGCAGCAGGCAGGCCTGACCTATGTCAAGCTCAATGGCGATGTTGGGATCATTGGCAACGGCGCGGGCCTGGTGATGACCACGCTCGATATGGTGGCGGCGGCGGGCCGAAAGCCCGCGAACTTCCTGGATATCGGTGGTGGTGCCAGGGCGGAGACCATGTACAAGGCGCTGACCTTCGTGGCGCGCGACCCCGATGTCAAGGGTATCCTGGTCAACATCTTCGGCGGCATCACGCGCGGCGAAGAGGTAGCCAAAGGCGTGATCATGGCTCAGAGCGAGCTTCCCGCCGGCATGCCGATCGTCGTGCGCCTGTCCGGCACGGGCGCCGAAGAGGGCAAAGTCATCCTCAAAGACGCCGGACTTGACTGGGGCAAGGATATGCGCGATGCGGCGCAGAAGATCGTCGCGGCAATTACAGCACAGGAGCGAGGGCAGCAGGCATGAGCATTCTACTTGATGAGACGACGCGCGTCATTGTACAGGGCATCACCGGGCGCGAAGGTAGCTATCACACGACCCGCATGCAACAGGCCGGCACTACCGTCGTCGGTGGCGTCACACCGGGCAAGGGCGGCCAGAAAGCGGGCGAGTTCCCCATCTTCGATACCGTGGCCGAGGCGAAGGCCGCCACCGGCGCCAACGCGACCTGTATCTTTGTGCCCCCGGCCGGCGCCGCCGATGCCGTGATGGAGGCGGCGGCAGCGGACATTCCCTTGATCGTCTGCATCACCGAGTTCATCCCCGTGCTCGACACAGCGCGCGCGATGCTGGTTGTGCGCGAACACGGTGCCACGATGATCGGGCCAAACTGTCCAGGGCTGTGTACGCCGGGGAAGGGCAAGATCGGCATCATTCCCTATCAGATCTTCACTCCCGGTCCCGTTGGCTTCATCTCGCGCTCCGGCACGCTCACCTACGAGGTGGTCTCCCTGCTCACCGAGGCCGGCATTGGACAATCGACCTGCATTGGCATCGGGGGCGACCCGATCATCGGTTCGACCTTCATCGATCACCTGCGGCACTTCGAGCATGATCCACAGACTAGTGCCGTCGTAATGTGCGGCGAGATCGGGGGCAGCGACGAAGAGGATGCCGCCGAGTACATCAAGACGATGAGCAAGCCGGTGGTGGCCTTTATCTCCGGCCGCACTGCGCCTCCCGGCAAGCGCATGGGGCATGCAGGCGCCATCATCTCCGGCAATACTGGGACGGCGCAGGCGAAGGTCGCAGCCTTCCAGGCGGCGAAGGTCCCGGTCGCCGACACGATCTTTGACATCCCTGGCATGGTCAAAGAGGTGCTTGCCACGGTCTCCTGATCGCATAGCCATATATCATGGTCTTTAGGGCGGGTGCGCCGCGGACAGGCGTGGCTCGCCCTGGTCGCATGTTGAGGAATACTCATGACTACCGCATTCATCTATGATCCGATCTTTCTAGAGCACATCACGCCGCGCCGGCACCCAGAACAGCCCCTGCGTGCCGAGCGGGCTATCGAGCTGCTCAAGGCCCTCGACTGGCTGGAGCGCGCTGGGCTGGTGCAGCTCGCGCCTCGCGCCGCCACTGAAGATGAACTGGCGGCGGTCCACTCCCGCGAGTATATCCAGGAGGTGCAGGTGGCTGCCGAGCAGGCCACGGCGCAAGAGGCGGCGGGCGGGCGGCACTCAAGCTTTTTCGCGCCGGAGACCTTTGTCTCCGCCCGTTCGTATGAGGCGGCCATCACCGCCGCCGGGGCGCCGTTGACGGCTATCGATGCCATCATGCGGGGCGAGGTGGACAATGCCTACTGCCTGGTTCGTCCCCCCGGCCATCACGCGTCGCGCGCGGATACTATCGGCTTCTGCCTCTTCAACAACGTGGCGGTCGCCGCCCACTACGCGCTTGATCGTCACGGACTCGAACGCGTGATGATTATCGACATCGATGTGCATCACGGCAACGGGACGCAGGACATCTTCTACAGCGATCCGCGCGTGCCGTTCTTCTCGATCCACCAGGCCCCGTTCTACCCCGGCACCGGCCTCTCAGACGAGCGCGGCGAAGGCGAGGGTCTTGGCACAACCATCAACGTGCCACTGCCGGCGAAGACCGGCTACGAGACATACGAGCCGGTCTTCCGCCAGCTCATGGCGCCCGCCGCCGACCGCTTCCAGCCGCAACTGATCCTGGTCTCCGCCGGCTTTGACGCACACTGGAAAGATCCGCTGGGCGGTATGCATCTCTCAACGGCCGGCTATGGCAGGCTGACGGAATTCATCGTGAATCTGGCGAAGACGCTTTGTGCTGGGCGCGTGGTTATGGTGCAGGAGGGGGGCTACGATGTGCAGGCGAACGCCGCGTGCGTCGCGACCTGCATCAATTTCTTGCTCGGAGATGATGCGGCCGTGGATAGTCTTGGCCCACCGCCGATGCAGTCGTCCCGCATCAATAGCGACGCGCTGATCGCGGAACTGCGGCGCATTCATAAACTGACCGGCTACCGGATGCGCAACGCGCCAAAGCCTGACATTGAACGCCTGAGGCGCGAGATCAAAGGGCCTGACGCCTGATATTTCAGGGAGGGAAGCATGGCACGAGGCTCTGACAAGGTACGGCTATTGACAGGCGGCGATCAACGGGTCGTTGAACGTTTACTGCGCATGACCGATGCCACCTATCAACGGTTCACATTTGAGGAACTTCCCATGCTTCTGGCCCACTATCCCGCCGTTGGAGTGTTCAGGGGTACGGCGCTCACAGGCTTCCTGCTCTCGCAGACCGTAAATCCTCCCTCTGCCTGGATTGGAGGCTTCGGAGTCGCCTGGCCTGAGAGCACGCATGCGCTCGATCTGTTCGATACGTTGTTGGTGTCTCTCACGCCGCACCTTGTCGCGCGCGGCACGCAGCATCTCTACTACTCCGGCAACGATATGCAGCGTGACTGGCTGCGCGATGCCCTTTTGAAACGGGGCTTTTTACTGCACCGCTTGCTCTATGCCTACGATAAATTTGATTACCGCATTCCGGCGCAGGGCAATCAGCAGGTTACCATCCGCCCGGTGCGCGCGGATGATATCCCCACGCTGCTCGCGATCGATGAGGTATGCTTCGAGGCGCTCTGGCGCTATGACGCCGTTTCATTCGCGGATATCGCCTCCACGCATCCCTACTTCGTCGTCGCTGAACTGCATGGCAGAGTTGTGGGCTACCAGTTCAATGCGCTTGAGGATACGTTTGGCTACCTGGTGCGTATCGCCGTCCAGCCAGCGGTGAATAGCCAGGGGATCGGCGCGCGTTTGATGGCCGAAGCCGTGCGCTTCTTCGAGGAGAGGCGCGTGACGCGCATTATGCTCAATACCCAGGACGACAACATCCATGCCCACCGGCTCTACGAATGGTTTGGCTTCATTCGTATCCAGCAAACGGGCTTCACTCTGCGCAAAGTGTTGTAGGACCGTGGTTACTTGAAGCCTCTTAAACGAAAGACATCGAGCGTATCGGTTTTGTTCTTTACATTGATCTGCCCGACAAAATCGACCAGCACTTGATCGCGCACCCGCGTGAAGGTTGAGTGATTGAGGTAAATATCGTTGTCTTTGGCGTTTGACTGGAGCCGGGAGGCCACGTTGACCGTGTCCCCGATCGCTGTGTAGTTCTGGATACGCTCCCTTGAGCCGATATTACCTATCGTCGCCAGGCCGCTATTGACGCCAATGCCGAAGGAGACCGGGATCTCTGGCGAAAGATGGCTTTGCTGGCTCATCAATGCCCGGCGCATCCTCCAGGCGGCCCGGACCGCGCGCAAAGCGTGGTCCTTCTGTTCCAGGGGCGCATTGAAGATGGCCAGGAAGGCATCGCCCCAGAAGCCGGTGATCGTGCCTTCCTCCTCCCACACCGCCTGCACCATCAGATCAAGATAGGTGTTCAGCAAGGTCATCACCTTTTCAGGGATCATGCGCTCGCTGATCTTTGTAAAGCCACGAATATCGGCTGAGATTACCGAGATCTCTTTGGTCTCACCGCCCAGGTTCAGAGCCTTCGGGTCGCCAATAAGCTGCTCCACGACCTTAGGGTGGACGTAGCGGCCAAAGATACGCTTTATCTCCTTGGCATCCGCCTGCGCCTTCTTCAACTCTGTGCGATCATCGATCACCAGCGCCATCCCGATATGCATCCCCTGCTCATCGCGTAGCGAGGAGACGTAGAAGTTCAAGTTCACCAGGCCGCGTCTGGGAATCTCGCAATCCAGGGAATTTGGCACGATCGTGCCATGCTCGTGCTGTATCATGGCATTCTGCAAGAGTGCGGCCAGGCCAAGCGCTGACCGCTGCCTGAATGCCTGCTGGTAGTGTTTTCCCACCGCGTCTGGCGGATTCATGTTTAAGATGATCCCGGCAGCATCATTGAACATAGTAATCATCCCGGCGGAGTCGGTGGTGATCACGCCGTTGGCAAT
>JALYVR010000339.1 GCA_030853145.1 Chloroflexota bacterium
CTATGAACGTTTCGCTCTCATCTGATGCGATGTCTTCGGCCAGGCTGGCTTCCAGGCCGGCTTCGATATACGTGCTGATCTCCGCCTGTCGCCGTTCCTCGCCGCTCTCGTTATTGGTAAGCAAAGCCACGATCAGGCGCTCAAAGTGTCCGCCCCTGCGAATCTGCTCGGCGCTCTGGCGCAGCAGTTTCTGACGGTCGTTTGCGCCGGTCACCAGGGTCTCGCTGACGCGCATGAAGGCGCGCTGCCGGCGCACGTTATCCTGCTCGCGCCTCTTGCTACGTGTGTAGCTTTCAAGCAGCGTGGCCAGAAAGGCGGAGAGAATCGCGATCAGGGGCGCATCCACCACGGCGCCTGCCAGGTCTTGTAGTTGTAGCGTGAAAGGCACTGTTCCGGGCGGCGGGAAGTAGGCGCCGAACAGCACAAACAGTTCATAGCCGAACGCGGCCAGCAGCCCGCCCCGGTAATGATAGGCGAAAGCGGCGACGAAGATAGTCGAGAGGCCATAGCGATAAAAAGGGGAGGAGGCGCCAAAAGGAGGCCGCCCGAAAGGCCCGCTGAAGTAGATCACTAAGCCGCAGATGACCACATCCAGGCCATAGAGGATGAGATTCCGGTAGAGGTTGCGCGTACGCGCCATGGGAGGCGCAATCTCGGCCTCTTCGTCGGCGGCCAGTGGCTGCGGACGCCGGTTCTGGCGCGCCCCTTGTGGCTTTGTGGTGAGCTGGCGGGTACGGCGCTCGTCCCCCGGTCGCGCGGGTTGTCGTCTATTGAGCCGCAGAAAGTTGGGCAGAAAGATTTGTAGCACAGGGGCGAAAAGTGTGAAGACCAGCGATTGTATGAACGTGACCAGCAGGAGAATAATGGCTGTGCTCACCTGTGGTGGATCAAGGTAGGGCCGGCGCGCAATGATCCAGATAAGCGCGTAGAGCCAGGTACCCCAGCGCCAGACAAGAAAGATGTAGCTGGGGGTATTGCGCAGGCGCCTGAAGGTCGTCTGCGGGATAGTTTTGAATGTGTGTATCGCCTGGCTCATCTCCCTGTTCCCTGTCTAATCACTATCTTCCTTCCTACGCTGGATTTGCTGTTCAATGTAATCATGAACGTCAGAACGACGGAAACGCCATAAGTCACCGACTTTGAAAGCAGTCAGTTGGCCGCGTTCAGCCAAGCGTATACAAGCGTATAACAGTACGTGTACTGACCTTTAGTATCTGCTCAACATCTTTGACTTCTAAAATTTCATCTGCTGCCATCAGGCAAACAATGCCCCCCTTTATCCATAATCTGTGTATAATAGCATGTCACTATAGTCGCGTAAAGATACTTTCAGATCGAAGCATTTATCCATCAGGGCATCTATCTGCCCTATGAGGAGATAGATAGACGCATGCAGCCGCATGAAGCGTACAAGGCGCTGGAAAGACCCGGTTCAAGCCAACGTCGATCCCTCTTTCTGTGTAGCCCTTGATCTTGGAGTCACGAATCTGGCGGCGATAACTTCAAACCGAGAGGGCTTTATCCCTTGATTGGTTAACGGTCGTCCGCTCAAAGCCAGGAACCAGTGGTACAACAAGCGTATGAAAGAGTTGAAGTTCTGCCTTCCTAAGGAAGATCGAGAGCGTGTCACCAAGCAGATGGAGCAGATTACTAACACGCGCAACCGACAGGTGAACCACTACCTCCATGTTGCCAGCAAGGCCATTATTGACCTTCTAGTAAGGGAAGGAGTAGGCACCATCATCAGAGACATTGGAAAAGTTGCCCTGGCACAAGCTCTCGTTTATGTGGTATGGTAGTGAGGAACGGTTTAGAGCCGTCAGACATTCTATCCTCTTAGGGGGATCGCAAGTACACTGGAACGTGCTGCTGTAGCAGCCGTTGTTCCCTCCCATAGCCTGAAAGCCTATGGGTCTCCATAACGGAGGTTTTATGAAAAAGGCCGAACGGAAACGTGCAGCGTTGCTGGCTAATCTGGGCGATATCAACCGACCTTTGCGTGTTCGACCTGTAAGGTCTATGGGACGTGATTGGTGGGCGGTTGCTGCTGAAGATACCTGGCCCGGTATGGTCATGGACCTGCGCCGGCTGGGCTTTGAGTCGGTAGCCTGGGAAAACGAGGTTCTGGTGCGGGAAGGCGCTCCTGCGTACGAAACACAGATGGAGGGTCCTGCTGCCCCTACTGGACTGAGACCTTTTCCAGTCATTCAACCGACGATCCAGATTCGTAAGGAGTCATATCCGGCCAGTTATTCCGATTGGGCGACCTATCCGGATAGTGATGAGGACGATGAGGAGGAAGTGGAAGAAGACGAGCTTGAGCCTGAAGACCTCGACCACGAGTAAGTGAGCAGGGTCTTTTCAGATAAACGCATAGACCACGAAAAGTAGGCCTCACTCTTCCTTTTGGGAACGTGTTCCCCGAGGGAGAGCGGGGCTTTTGTTTGTTTTTAGCATGGGCGGGTCATCAAGGTGCGTCCTTTTGCCCCTTGAGGATAGCCAGCAGATGGCACCGGTGGCGAACAAGATAAGCATTGGTTCAAGGGGCGCCCGGAAACGCGCGCTACCATAGAAGACCAGGCATTGGGCAATCGTCACCAGGATCACCAGATAGAGAAAAGTCAACTCCTGCCAGCTCTTCCAGGTAGCAACAAGACCAAGCGCGGCCAGCGCGAAGATACAGAGCGGCATGGTATTCATCATAACTAGCACGACCTGCGTGGCGGCTTGATTGCTGGACCGTCCTGTAGGCAGGTCAGCTTCCTGGGTCGCCGGCTGCCATATGTTGATAAAGTGCGTCCACAGCAGAAAGGGCATCTTGCTGATATGCCCACTCACCCACTGCTCTGCGTGGCTCGTAAAGTCGGCCTCCCGCGCAACCTGGCAGGTGGCGGAGCACTCGTCAGGGTAATGGCTGGCCAGAGGGCGATTCACTGCTGGCGGGCTGATCCATGTGCCGATATAATGCGGCTTGACCAGTATCTGGTCGTTATACGCGCCCAGCAGAACGGTACCCTCCCCAGTAGCGATCGGCACGAAGCCGCCGGAGACTAGGTAGTTACGCAGCGTCCAGGGCGCAATCAACGCCAGCGAGACCAGCAGGGTAGCGCCGGCCCCCTGGAGGATGGATGGCCACGGTATATGTTGTGTGCGGGCGATAAAAAGCGCCCAGAGCATGACGATCGCGATAATCAGCAGGCCGGTGGGGCGCACAAACGCCACCAGTGCGAGCAGGACGCCGCAGGCTATCCAGGACCATAGCGGGCGCCGGGATGCGCGTTGCAGGCGATACAGGCTGTAGCAGAGCGCGAAAAGCAGGAAGATGTAGATGGATTCGGAATATAGCCAGCCATCATAGATATAGAGTTCAGGATAGAGGGCCGCGATCACCCCTGCCAGGATGCCCATACGCTGCCCAAAGAGGTCGCGCGCGAACAGCGAGACCAGCAGGCAGGTTCCCGCGCCGATGCCGCACAAAAAAAGGCGCACAAAATAGTCGTGCGGCCCCAAGAGACCGTAGATCAGCGCAATGATCGCTGGCCAGAGTGGAGCGCGATCAATCGTGGGGATATGGGGATAGATGCAGAAGCAGTGGCCCTGGAGTAGATTGAGGGCGATGCTCTGGTAGACGAGCGAGTCGTGTGACGGCTGGTAATCGTGAGCGACGGTGCTGTTATAGATGACGCGGACCAGCAGGGCGAGACAAAAAATGCTGCTGGCCGGGATGAGCGGCTGCCAACGTTTCATGAGTACATTATCCTGATCGAGAGATGTCCTTATAAGAAACGAGCGCTTTGTCGTGGCGGTAACACATAGTACGTCCGCGTGCCAGTTGAACAATGCTAGCGTCTACTGCTATAATGAAAAATAAAACGACTTCTGGACAGAAGACCAGATCAAGGAGTGAGCGATGCAGAAGGAAATCCAGAGGAAACAGCCGGTCGAGCCTATTCTCACTGAGGACAGTACTGTGTTGCAGCCTGGCCTCTTTTCGGGCGCTTCAACAGTGATCGCGGAGCCTGCGGACCCCTCGGAGGTACCTTTTCCGCCGTTAGTGCGCACGCATCCGCTGACCGATCAATCCAGCCTGGCGGCATGTACGATCCCCTACCAGCAGGAGCTGAGGCTGCGCGGCAAATCGAACTATACCGTGACGTGTTTCCTTTCGGACTTGAAGATGTTCAGCGAGCATGTGGGCCTGGATACGCCAGTGGGGCGCCTCACCAAAGAGGAGCTTACCGACTGGCTCATGAAGCTGAAGTTCGGCAGCAAAAATCATACTCCGGCTCCCAAAACTATGGCACGGCGCGTGACCTTCCTGAAAAATTTCTTTTCCTGGCTCACGCGCGAGGGGGTCATTCGCGAAGACCCTGCCGCCACGCTGGTGCTTGAGCGCCCCCTGCCGCCGCTGCCGGAGCTGCTCTTCGAAGATGAGGTACGGCGCCTGCTGGAGGCGGCCGCCGAAGATCCGCGCTGCCATTGTCTTATCTACCTGGTGCTGCACGCGGGTCTGAAGAAAGAGGAAGTCATAGGGCTGAAGATGGAACATATCGACCTGTCGGACCCGCAGGTGCCTCTGATCTCCATCCATTTCCCAGCTTCGACAGGCAAACAGCACCGTGAGAGGCGCCTGGCGCTCCCGGCGGGCTTCACTGCTGTGGTGAAGGCGTATATCGCGAAGTACCATCCCACCACTGAATTGTTTGTCTGTACCGACCGCAATCTGAACTATATCCTGGCGCGTGTGGTGAAGGTGGCCGGCATCAAAAAACGCGTGACCCTACAACTGTTGCGTGATACCTTCGCGGTCCAGCAACTCCAGTCGGGCGTGGTGCCGGAGACGGTACGCGAGCGGCTCGGCCTCTCGGACGAGGCCTGGTTGGAGTCGCGCGAGAAATATCGCCGGCTGGCATTTCCGAAGTAGGCAACACGCTTCTGAATAGACATGGAAGAGGCGTTGGAGATATGAGGACATGAAGGGTAGGGGCTTGTCAACGGCGCTCCTACCCCTTGTGCGCCTTCTTCCCGAATAGATAGGCATCCGCAAGGTATGTTCATATATCTATCAGCGTATGTGTGTCTGTACCATCATCTGGGCCTGCGCCGCTTTGCGGTCTAGCTTACTGTTCAGCATGATGATATTGAGGATAAATAGCCCGATGCCGAGAGGGATAAGACAGAAAATCCCTATAATAGAAACAATCATCACGACAGCAAAGATCCAGTAAACGAAACTACCTACTAGCAGGATAGCCCCCACGGTAGTTTCTCCAGCCATGAGCCAGCCAACGCCGTAAATGCCGAAGAACGAGCAGAGGATCTCCACGAGAAGCGCAGTGTTATTTTTGGCCTGGGGGGGGTTAATGACGTTGACGTTGACAACGCCGGGTGGGTACATGGGAGGTGCGTAGCCATACCCCTGTTGCTGCTGGGCAGCGCCGAAGGGTTGCTGACCGTAACCCGGCTGGGGAGGTGCGTAGCCCGGCTGCGGCGGGAAGCTATTGCCGAAGGGTTGCTGACCATAGCCTGGTTGTGGAGGTGCATAACCCGGTTGTGGTGGAGGGTTGTTGCCGAAGGGTTGCTGGCCGTAACCTGGTTGTGGAGGTGCATAACCTGGTTGTGGTGGAGGGTTGTTACCGAAAGGTTGCTGGCCGTAACCTGGTTGTGGTGGAGGGTTATTGCCGAAAGATTGCTGGCCATAGCCCTGGTCATAAGAGCCTGCCTGCTGCGGGGGAGCATAGCGGGCTCCTGGCCGTCCATATTCAGTACCAGACTGCTGATCCGATCGTGCCGTCGAGGTAATCGTTCCGCATGCAGGGCAAATAGCGGCGTTATCCGGCATCTCGTGTCCGCATCGTTCACAGCTTATCATCAATGGCTTCCTTCTTACTTGCTTTCCACGACAACC
>JALYVR010000340.1:0-1445 GCA_030853145.1 Chloroflexota bacterium
CCAGGACGGCGAGGCAAGCCACGCGCTACGGAGAGGCAATTGTTTCGTTCCTACGGTGATCGATCTCTGGCAGCTTCCAGCGGGAGCATGACCACAACCTGCGTGCCGGTGCCAGGCGCGCTGATGACATCGAGCCGCCCATTGAGGAGCCGCACGCGCTCCTGCATACCAATGATCCCGAAACCGGCTCCAGAGGCGCGCGGCGCCGCCGGGTCGAACCCCATGCCGTCGTCGGTAATCGTCAGGCACAATTCGTCTGCCTCCAGGCTCAACTCCACGTCGGCATGGCGGGCGCAACCATGGACGGCGGCGTTAGTGAGCGCCTCCTGTGTGACACGATAGCAGGCCAGTTCCAGCGTGGCTGGGAACTGTGCGCGCCTGGCGATGTCGCTGGCATGGAAGATCGCGCCTCCCGGCTCGCTACCGATGCCCTGGCCAGGACGCCACGCTGCCGCCAGCGCAGCCAACGCCAGCGGCAGCGGCTGCCCACCCAACGCGTCGCTGCGCAGCGCCAGGATCGATGTTCGTGCCTGCTGCAGGTGCTCGCCGGCCAGCGCGCGCGCGCGTTCCATATGCTGGCGGGCCAGCTCTGGACGCTCAGGAAAGACCGCGCCGCCTGTCTCCAGCAGCATCTTGATGGCGGCCAGCCCCTGGGCCAGCGTGTCATGCAGCTCGCGCGCCACCCTGGTCCGCTCGCGAACCGTGGCCAGCTCCTCGGCGCGCACAGCATAGGCGCGCAACTGCCCCTGCACCTCAGTCAATTCCTTGATGAGTTCCTCGCTCCGCAGGCGCGCCGCGCGCTCCTCAACACCAAGACCGGTAAAGATCTGCACGAAAATAAGGCCCGCCAGCCAGAAACCAAACGGGGCAAGCGCCGGGGCCGGCGCGCGCTCGGTCAGCAATCTGCCGCTCCAGACGAGCGTGAACAGGCCCATATCCAGCAACGTCGCCAGCACCAGCATGGCCCCTACCAGCCTACCCCCATTCTTGCCGAGAGTCACACGCGCGTGCGCCAGCACACCATAGGCAGCAATGCCATTGCGCAGCCGGAACAGGGGTGGCGCGGCAAGACCTGTGAGCAGTGTGATGCCAAAGACGCCCACCAGATAGACTATGCGCCAGCGTGGCCAGGGTAGAAAGCGCGGCTGCCCCAGCATCAGCAAGGCATAGACCACGATCGCGTTCACGCCCAGCATGGGATACCCGATGGGCGACGAGGGCAGTTCCAGACCCGCCGGCCACCTGGCCAACACTTCCAGCAGCGAGACCCCAACAGAAATGGCGATCAGCCCAAGCACCACCCAGGCATGAAAGGTCGCGCTCCCCCCGCGCAGCACGCGCGCGAGCGCCATGTACCAACCCTCTATGCGCTTCCTGGCAATGAAATATGTGTTCTGTGTGCTGTCCATAATGCTCCGGTTTCCATGCACTGGCGAGGCAAGCCC
>JALYVR010000340.1:1455-5901 GCA_030853145.1 Chloroflexota bacterium
CGGTCGCCCTGTTTCAACACGACATATCTTCACCTGGGGTGGTTGAAGATCTTCTCTGCCTATTGTAGAGCAACGAACCGATTTTTGCTCGTTAACTGACCAGTTCTGGAAGAAAGTACCTTCCAGGAGATGCAGATACAGCTCTTTTTCATTGTTCCTCATCTAGAATACGAACCTTGCACGGCGAAGTTGCGGAGAGAACCATATAGTGACGATAGATAGAACTGGGCGACCCTAGAACTGCCTGGGGCCAGGATCAAAATTTTTCCTCCGCTTGTGTTTGGAGCTACTTTCATACTGGAAGCAGGCGGTGAAAAAGAAAAATCTTGAGTGTGCTGAAAGAGGAGCATCATGCAGAAAAAAATATTAGTTGTGGATGACGATAAAGAGACGTTAGAGGGCATCCAGGTCGCCCTGGAAATGGAAGGCTATGCCGTCCAAACCAGTATCAGTGGGGAGTGTTTTCAACACCTGAATGAACCTTTACCCGACCTTATCCTACTTGATATCCTGCTCTCAGGCGAGGACGGGCGCGAGATCTGTATGAGACTAAAGCAGCACAAGGAGACCAGGGATATTCCTATCGTCTTATATTCTGCTCATATCAGCGGCGATATCATTACCTATTTGTCAGGCGCCAGTACCTTTCTAGCAAAACCCTTTGAGCTGCACGAGTTGATCGCGATCGCGGCTCGCTATACGACATCCGCTCCGCTCCCTGCGTCTTCAGTGACTGCCAAACCGGTATTTTCAGAAAGCGTAAGGGAAGAGTGAGAATGAAGGCACCCTCCGAATACGTGATCATAAGAAAAATCTTGGGTGTGTTGAAAGAGGAGCACTATGCAGAAAAAAGTGTTGGTGGTTGATGATGATAAAGAGATGTTGAAGGCCATCCAGGTAAACCTGGAAACGGAAGGATACCTCGTCCAAACCAGTGTCAATGGGGAGTGTTTTCAGCACCTGAATGGGTCTTTACCCGACCTTATCCTGCTTGACATCGTGCTCACAGGCGAAGACGGGCGCGATCTTTGCCAACAACTCAAACAGAGTAAGGAGACCAGGGATATTCCTATCGTCTTATATTCCGCTCATTTTAGCGGAGATATCATTAGCTATTTGTCAGGCGCCAGTACCTTTCTGGCGAAACCCTTTGAGCTGCACGAGTTGATCGCGGTCGCGGCACGCTATACGGCATCAACGCAGTCCCGCGTCCCTTCACTGGCTGACAAATCAGCGCTTTCAGAAACCGTAAAGGAGGAATAAGCATGCACGCGCCCCCGAATACGTGACCAGAGAAAAACCGTGAGCGAGCTGAAAGGGAGAAGAGCATGATCCAGCTTCCAAAGAAGAGAGGCAGAACTGGTACAGGAGCAGCCCATATAGACGAGAGAGCGTTTTTACGCGGGGGCCTGGTAATCATGGGAGGGGTAGCGTTGCTTGTCTTCTCAATGAAAGTAGCGCCTCTCCTCTTCAACAGCTATAACTTTCAGCCGCATGGCATGTGCTATCTCTGGCAGCCCAACCTCGTTGCGCTGCAAGTCACATCTGATGCGCTGATAGGTCTGGCCTACGTCTCTATTTCGGCCACACTGGCATACCTTGTCTATAAGACGCGTCACGATATCCCGTTTCAATGGGTGTTCATCGCCTTCGGTATTTTTATCATTGCCTGCGCCGGCACGCACTTTCTCGAAATCTGGACGCTGTGGAACGCCACCTACTGGCTATCAGGAAGCATGAAATTGATCACGGCCATCGCGTCGGTCGCCACAGCGATAGCCCTCCCACTACTGCTCCCAAAGGTCTACGCGATCGTCGAGGTGGCCAAAGCCTCCAACGAACGCAAACAACAACTGGAGAGCGCCCATCAAGAGCTTGAAATCCTCTACGCCAGGAGCAAAGAGCTTGACGAACTCAAGGCCAACTTTTTTGCGAATGTCAGCCATGAATTGCGCACCCCCCTGACCTTGATTCTCGGACCGGTCCGCAACCTGCTCACCGAGGAACAACTCACGAGCAAGCAGGAACGGAATCTGGCGATAGCCGAACGCAATGCCCTTATTCTGCTCAGGTACGTCAACGATCTGCTCGATATCAGCAAGATAGAAGCGGGACATATGGACATCACATACGGGGAGATCGATCTCACGCGCCTGCTCCAGGAATGTGTGACTTCCTTCGAGACATTGGCCCAGGAACGCCAGATTACTGTATCGGTCGAAGGTCCCACGTCTCTCCCCGCGCAGGGCGATGCTGGGAAGCTTCAGCGTATCTTCCTGAACTTGCTTTCCAATGCTTTTAGATTCACACCCACTGGTGGTCACGTATCCTGCGCGCTATACAAAGCGGGTGAGCGTGGCATAGTGACGATCCAGGATAACGGCCCAGGCGTTCAACCCGCCTTGCGCCAGGTCATCTTCGAGCGCTTCAAACAAGGGATGCAGCGCGGCACAGGTACGGGTTTGGGATTGGCTATCGTCAAGGAATTTGTGGAACTGCATGCAGGCACGGTCAAGGTCAGCGATGCTCCCGATGGGGGAGCGCTCTTCACAATTGATCTCCCTCTCGTCGCGCCTGGAACCGCCACGCTTCAGGCCCCAAGCTCTTCTTCGTTGATAAGCAAACAGGGTGCTTCACCCTTCTCGATTGAGCATGCCGCGGTAAAGCCACGGAACCTGCCTATGGATATCCCGGCGTTACGGGAGAGGAAAGACAGCGATCCCCTGGTGTTGATTATTGAGGATAATCCCGAGATAACGTATTTGATCGCCGATACTCTCGCTCCTATGTATCGTATTGCCAGGGCGGGCAATGGCAAGGAGGGTCTGGAGAAAGCGCTGAGCCTGCAACCGGACCTCATTCTCTGCGACATCATGATGCCTGTAATGAGCGGCGATCTGTTTGTCTCCGAGGTCCGGGCGCACCCTGAGCTTGCACTGATCCCCATCATCGTGCTCTCGGCGCGAACAGATGATAAGATGCCTCTGCAACTACTGCGCGCCGGAGCACAGGACTACCTGGCCAAGCCATTCCTGCCAGAGGAACTGCGGGTGCGCGCGGCCAACCTCATCACGCTGCACCAGGTGCGCCGCGTGCTCCAGAAGGAGGCGACGCAGCAAAACCTCAACATAGCAGAGCTGGCCGAAGAGGTGACGCTCCGCAAGCGCGAAAGCGAGCAGATGGTACTCGCTCTGCAGGAAAGCGAAACAAACTTTCGCGAGCTGGCCGATTCGATGCCCCAGGTTGTGTGGACCGCCGGGCCAGATGGCGCGCTGGACTACTACAATCAGCGCTGGTTTGAGTACACAGGCATGACCTACGAAGAAACCAGGGGCTGGGGCTGGGGGCCGGTGCTTCATCCTGATGACTACCAGAAATGCATTGATATCTGGCATCAGGCGTTACAGACCGGCAGGATGTATGAGATTGAGTACCGCTTCAAACGCGCCAGCGATGGAACCTACCGCTGGCACCTGGGCCGGGCCTTTCCTGCGCGGGATAGCAGCGGCAAGATCTACAAGTGGTTTGGCACAGGCACCGATATCGACGACCGCAAGCGTATCGAAGTCGCATTTCGCGCAATGGAAGAGCGCAAAGATCTCTTCTTGAGTATGGCCAGCCACGAGCTGAAGACACCGCTCACCAGCCTCAAAGTCTTTACTCACGTCATGCTGAAGATGCTCCAGCATGACGAAAGGCCCGAACCGGTGCGCTACCTGACAAAAATGGACACCCAGATCAATAAATTGATCAAGCTCATTGCCGAACTGCTGGATATATCGCGCGTCCAGACGGGCAAGCTGGTGCTGGCCGAAGAGGATTTCGACAGTGATACCTTTGTCCAGGACGTGGTAGACATGACGCAGCAGACCAGTCCCACCCACCCCATCACCATCATAGACAGCATGCGTCAACAACTCTATGGAGACAAGGATCGCCTGGGGCAGGTGCTCATTAACCTGCTCACCAATGCCATTAAATTCTCTCCCACCGCCGGTCCCATCGAAGTACTCGTGACAACCGATCAAAAGCACGTGACCTTTGGAGTGCGGGATCACGGCATCGGCATCCCCCAGGACCAGCAGGCACTCATCTTTGAGCGCTTCTATCGCGTCTATGGCGACAGGGATACCAAATATCCAGGGCTGGGGATCGGGCTGTACATCGCCTTCGAAATTGTCCAGCGGCACGGCGGCCGGATCTGGGTAGAGAGCGTGGAAGGCCGCGGCTCCACATTCTTTTTCTCCATACCCCTGGACAGAAAAACGCCCGCTACAGAGGCGCCAACGCACATCCACCAGGAAGGGAGGGCAGCGTCATGACGAAGAAAATATTAATCGTTGATGATGATGAAGAGATTTTAGAGGCCATCCAGATAGCCCTGGAGATGGAGGGCTACGCCGTCAAAACCAGCATCAATGGAGGCTGTTTTCAGCATCTTGATGG
>JALYVR010000341.1 GCA_030853145.1 Chloroflexota bacterium
CCTACAGATGCAATCGTTAAATTCCCATTACCTGAATCAGTTCTTTAACGGCGTTAGCGGATTTCTGCAGCATGGTACGCTCGTTTTCAGAGAGTTCAAGCTCGATGATTTGCTCCACGCCCTTCGCGCCCAGCTTGACCGGGACGCCGACGAAGATATCGTTGAAGCCATACTCGCCTTGCAGGTAGGCGGCGCAGGGCATAATCATCTTTTTGTCGAGCAGGATCGAGTCCACCATTTGCAAGACCGCGGCCGAGGGCGCGAAATACGCGCTGCCTGTACCCAGCAGGTTGACGATCTCGGCCCCACCATCGCGGGTGCGCTGCACGATCTGCTCGATGCGCTCGGCGGAGATGAGCTGCGAAATGGGCACGCCCGCGACGGTACACATGCGGGCCAGTGGGACCATCGTATCGCCGTGGCCGCCGAGCACGTAGGCCTGCACATCGCGCACCGATACACCCAGCTCCTGAGCGATAAATGTGCGGAAGCGTGCCGTATCCAGCACGCCGGCCTGGCCCATCACCCGATTGTGTGGAAACTTGCTGACGTGGTACGCGAGCTGGACCATGGCATCGAGGGGATTGGTGACCATGATGATGATGCTCTCAGGCGAGGTGCGCGCGACGTTCTGGATCACCTGCGTGATGATCTCCTGGTTTTTCTTCACCAGATCGTCGCGTGTCATGCCGGGCTTGCGCGGGAAGCCAGAGGTCACTACCACGATATCCGAGTTGGCGGTGTCGGCATAGTCATTGGTGCCGGTCACCAGCGAGTCGTAGCCCAGCACAGTCCAGGGCCTTGCCCTGCGGCATGTTGGGCACAATATCGTACATCACCACATCGGCATAATCGCGCTCCGCCAGGCGTTGCACCAGCGTGCTGCCGACGAAGCCGGCCCCAATGACAGTTATCTTGCTTCGCATTGAAATATCCTCCTACGTAGATACGAAAGACGAAATAGTGTTCGTCACAGGGTGTGCAAAATATGGCCTCCTGACGAGAATATACTCGCTCCAGTGGTCTTCCCTGTATTGTATGATGAGGCACGCCGAAATGGCAATGGTGGGAATCGGTGGGGTGTGGCATAGGGTTAGGGGCGCGGTTGACAATCTCCGCGCCCCTAAATATCTTATATTTAAATCTATGGATACCAGACGAAGGATACTCCGGGGCCAGGTTGGAATGTGACGTAGGACAACCTGTTCCAGCCGCCGTTCTAGTACCAGTTGTAGTTACTGGCGTAGACGCTGCCATCGGAGTTGATGCGCTCAACGACCGCGACGTGTCCGTAGCCGCCCGCGCCCTGTACGCCTGGCTGCAGGACGATGATCGAAGGTACCTTGGGGGTGGCCGAAACAACCCAGCCGGAGGCACGGGCACCGGCGGACCACTGGTAGGCGTTCCCCAGCCACGGCACCCAGTGACCGGTCAACTGGTGGTAGCGCATGTTAGCCCAGTAGGTGCATTGCCCATAGGCGAAGCGATTGAGGGAGCCGCCACCGGGTGGGGGTGCTGGCAGACCTGCGTAGTTCTGATTCCCGTGGTCGTATCCATCCTGGGTGACCGCTGTCACCGTCGCCGCCTGCATCGCGATCTTGCTTGCGTTGTTGCCATTGCCGTTCACAAGGCCCCAGGCCGATTTGAACGGGTTAAAGCCGCTCGCCCCGGTCGCGCCTTCAGGCAGGACCGTTAGCAAGGTTCCCAGCAGGATCAATACAACAAAGGCCATAACCGACGTATGGATAAGCGCGCGACGTTTGCGCGAACGCGGGGCCACTTCCTCTGGCTTCTTGCCGCCACCCCGAATCACAATCGGCGCGCGCGCCACCGGGCTGTTCGCAATAGGCAGGAGCGCGCCTGTCTGCGCCTCGGAGAGATTGCGCGTTACCCCTGGTGAGGAGTGAAATCCTTGCAGTTGACGCGTTATGCCAGGCTCAGAAACAGGTCCGCATGGCAGACCACTCATCCCTGGCGTTGAAATAGGGTCAGGTGAGAGCGCGCGAGTAACAGCAGGAGCCGCAGTATACTCTGGCGGATAGGATGTGCCGGTTCCAGGCGACGAGAGCTGGTCTGAGAATGGCAATTGATCCGCGGGGGAATGCTGGCTGACAAGTCCTGGGAGCTGTACCGGGCCGCCAACGGAGCTTTGCCTGGCACGAGCACTATCTCGACGATCATCAAATGACGACATACTATGTCTCCGATTCGGTTAGAGTAGCATCAGCACACTGATGCGCAGTATCTCCGCGTTCCGTTCAATCTGAATGTACCTCTTGTGAAATAGAGAGTCAAGCATGCCAGGCAAGCTGTAGGACTATGGTACTGAACCTGTATGATATTGCTACAAGGGAACACCCTCGCTGAAAAGAACGCGGGCAAGGAGCATATTCGTTATATAATAGCAATGTTCCTGCGTGGCTTGCCGTTCTCATCGTGCAGAGGTTAAAAGGGTATATATTTTGCAAAAAATATACAAGGAGCATGCTGACATGCATTTTAGATCCTGGGTTCCGGCTCTTCTGGTATTGTGCCTCCTGCTGGCGGCATGTGGCGCTCCTGGCAGCGTCCCTGCCAGCAGCGGCCCAACCAGTACGCCGACAGTGGCGCCGCTTCCCAGGCCCTCACCGACGAGCGCGACGGCGGATATCTGCCCTGTCCCGCTCAACTCTCTTTCTATATGCTACACCCCGCATGCGCTACGGGTGGCGTATGGCCTGGAAGCGCTGACGGAGCGTGGTTTTACAGGCAAGGGGCAAACGGTGATCGACGTTGTGTCGTACGGTAGTCCCACCTTGCAGCAGGACATGGACGTATTCAGCAAGCAATTTGGTCTCCCGCCAGTCACCATCCAGGTCGTTTCCCCGCTGGGGACGGTACCGTTTAACCCGGCCAATACTGAGATGGCCGGCTGGGCGGGCGAGACAGAGCTTGATGTGCAGATCATTCATGCCATGGCGCCGGATGCCGGCATCGTCGTCATGACCAGTCCGGTCGATGAGACCGAGGGCACCGTTGGCCTGCCCGAATTCCTGAAATTGGAGCAGTATGCCGTGGCGCACCACTTTGGTCAGATCTTCTCTCAGAGCTATGTCGCATCCGAGACCACGCTCGCTGATGCCGCCGGGCGGCAGCTTGTCAATACCTTCACGAACTTCTATAAGCAGATCACTACCCAGCAGGGGTTTACCATCGTCAACGGCTCTGGCGATAACGGCGCCACCGATTGGAGCAATATTGCCGCCACCAAGCTGACGCCGACAGCTACCGTCAACTTCCCGGCCGATGTACCCTGGGTGACAGGCGTCGGCGGGACAGCGCTCAGGCGTACCTCTGACGGTTTTGCTGAAAGCGCCTGGTCTGGTAGCGGCGGCGGCGTGAGCAAGTTCTTCTCACAGCCCGACTTCCAGAAGAGCCTGCCGGCTTCGGTGCAATCCATACTCAATGGACAGCGCGGCATCCCAGATATCGCGGCCGATGCCGACCCGGCGACCGGCATGGCCTTCTACTTCAGCGGGCAATGGGAGCAGGTGGGCGGCACCAGCGCCAGCACGCCGTTGTGGGCCGGGCTTATCGCTGTCGCCAACCAGATGGCGGGCCACCCGCTGGGCTTCATCAATCCGGGTCTGTACAAGCTGGCCGCGTTAGACCATGCCCGGCAAGATTTCCGCGATATCACCAGCGGCGATAACAGCGTCAACCGGAATGGCGTTAGTGTCCAGGGCTACCAGGCCGTCGCGGGTTGGGATGCTGTCACGGGCTGGGGTACGCCCCAGGCCAGTCAACTGTTGCCCGACCTGATCGCGGCGCTTAAAGCACGAATATAGAGGAGTTTTTATGTCCATAGATACATGGAAGCGTGTGATTCCTATAGTCATATTAGGCCTTCTACTGGTTGCCTGTAGTTCTCCAGGAGGCGGTACGGCCACAACTATCCCGACCGCCACCACTGTACGCACAGCGGTGCCCAGGGATGCGCCGTCAACGCAGATTGATACCTGTCCCACTCTGCCCTTCGCATCCGCAGACGTGTACTGCTACACTCCCCACCAGTTGCGCATGGCCTATGGCGTGGAGTCGCTGATCGAACATGGCTTTACCGGCAAGGGGCAGACGATAGTGGATATCGTCTCCTTTGGCAGTCCAACGTTGCAGCAGGACATGGATATATTCGATAAACAGTTTGGCCTCCCCCCGGTCACCGTCCAGGTCATTTCGCCGCTCAATACCCAGCCATACGATCCAAATGGCGATAGGGGTGGCTGGGCTGGCGAGACCGAGCTGGATGTGCAGATTATGCATGCCATCGCGCCTGACGCGCATATCGTCGTGCTGGTCAGCCCGGTGGCAGAGACCGAGGGTACGATTGGCCTGTCCGAATTCCGGCAACTGGTGCAGTATTCCCTTGATCACCATCTGGGCAACATCATTTCGCAGAGTTGGGGTGCCTCTGAAGTCACACTGCGGGACCCGGCCGGCCAGCAGGAGATCCAGAAGTGGGACACGATATTCCATCAGGCCTCTACGCAGCAGGGGATTACCTTCTTTGGCTCCTCGGGCGATAATGGGGCGAGCGACTTTACAGACCTGAAGGGTACCATCCTCTCATCCACGCCGACTACCAGCTTCCCGACAGATGATCCCTGGGTGACGAGCGTCGGCGGCACCACGCTGGCCCGCCACGGGAGCACGCTCACAGAGACTGCCTGGTCCGATAGCGGCGGCGGCTTTAGCAAGTTTTTCCCGCAGCCGGTCTATCAGAAGCTGCTTCCCGCAGCCGTGCAGGGCCAGTTCAATCAGCGCCGTGGCGTGCCCGATGTCTCCGCCGCCGCCGACCCGCAGACCGGGCTGGCCTTCTACTCTAGTGGCGGTTGGAGCCTGGTAGGGGGTACCAGCGCCAGCGCGCCCTTGTGGTCTGGCATTGCGGCCATCGCCGACCAAGTGGCCGGTCATCCCCTGGGTTTCATCAACCTTGGCCTCTATAAGCTCGCGACATCAAGTACCTATGCACAGGATTTCCGCGATATCACCGCGGGCAACAACAGCGTGCATAAAAGCGTGAATGTAACAGGCTATTCCGCCGTTCCAGGTTGGGACCCTGTGAGCGGGCTGGGAACGCCCAACGCGGAGAAGTTGATACCAGACCTGATCGCGGCTTTGAAGTCATAAGTTGACAAGTGGTGTCCAATGCACCGGCCAGGGGCAGTCCTGGCGTGAGCGGGGACCTTCCCCTGGTATGATATATGGAGGTCGAGAGCAAAACCATGAGAGTGATTGGAGAGATTGCTAGCCAGGAACTTATCTGGATGCAGCCTGATGCCCTCAAGAGCGTCTATGAGTTGCGGGCGGGGAATGAGATAGCCGCCACGCTCCTCTGGGAGACGAAGTATAGCGTGCTTGCTGAAGCCGCCGAGGGGCGCTGGCGCTTCACGCGCGAGGGCATCATCAATCAGCGCAATGCTATTCGCGAGGTCGCTTCCAACACGGATATCGCGCTGTATAAGCCCAGTTTTACCAGCAGTGGCGGCCGGCTGCTAGTGTCAGGAGGCGACAGTTTTAGATGGCAAAACCTGCGTTTCTGGGGCAGTGAGAAGACCTGGCTGGATGCGGCTGGTACCCCGCTTGCGCGTTTCGACTCAACGAGCCTGAAAAAGATACCTGTTACCATTGAACCCGGTGCCGCCAGGTTGCCTCACCTTCCCTTGCTCCTGGCCTTTGGTTGCTACCTGCTGGTACTCGCGTACCGCGATACCACGAAGCTGGCCGTGAAAGGCGCCAGTCCTGCGACGCTGTAGGAATCTGTCAAGCTTCATGTGACGGCCCAATGTGTAGTGGCGCTCCTTGCGGGCGCCATGGTCCCATCGGCGAGGGG
>JALYVR010000342.1 GCA_030853145.1 Chloroflexota bacterium
ATGTGACAGCATTCCTTGATCCGAAACTTGTCACCTCTTTCGGCTTCCCGCTTCAACTCCCTCAATAAATCAGGCATTAACAGGTTGTGGCTGTAAGGTGAAGGTCTGGACCGCACCATAGAATGAAAAGAGTGATACCGCCCTACATTTTCGGGCCCAAATGCCCATATAGCTGGTGGCTGGACAAATATTCCATAGTTGATATAATAGTGGTCGAGGGAAGGTGGGCAAGAAGTCGTTGCGGGAAGTGTGCCCACACAGGATAGATGATAAACTCAGCGGATAACCCAATTAACATGTACCGAGAAGTGATAGGGAGAGAGAACGGCGCAACGCGCGCGGATGCATCTTCCGAGGGCGGCTCCTCTGTCTCCGCGTTCAACCTGACCGGGCGCATCCAGCTTTTCAGCTACCTGGTGGCCTCCGACCGCGTCGGCTGGTACCGCACGATCATGCGCGCCTTCCTGCAGGGTCACCGGGAGTATCGCTACCAGCTCACCGATCACGATATCCTTGACGCGGTGCGGCAGGGCTTTGACCCCGAATACACTCTTGACAAGTGCCAGGCCGACCTGAAGGCGCTCAAGGACTGGGGAAACCTCACAACCATCTACGACTCCAGTCGCGCCACCTCCATCGCCAGCTTTCTGGCGCCCGCGCTGCTCTACCAGGCCACGCCAGAGGGCATCGCGATTGAGACGTTTCTCGACGAGCAGGCGCGGGCCAGCACGCGCAGCGGCGCGCTGCGGCAGGGCGATCTTCCGCGCCTCTGGAAGTCTCTCCAGCAACTTGACGCGTGGCTGCGGCTGCCCGCCACCGAGATCACCTCCGAACGCAGCAACGAGATCGCCGAGGAGTGGCGCAGCGCCTTCGAAGTATGGAACGGCCTGGCACGCGACGCCGCCCAGTATCTCGCCACGATGATCAAGGCGGCGCAGCAGAGCGGCTCCGACCTTGAAGCCTACCGCTCGCACAAGACCGCCGTCGTCACCTACGTGCAGAGCTTCGCGCAGGCCCTGTCACAATACAGCCGCGATATACGCACGCTGCTGGAGGATTGGACAGCAGGGGGTCAGAAAGACCGGCTGGTCACGATGATCGCGGAACACCTTGAGCCGCCCACCCTGACCAGCGAACTCAAGCGCACGCAGGCCGAGTTGACCAGGGAGGCGCTGAACCAGGTGGCGGCGCTGGAAAACTGGTTCGCCGAGGGCAAAAACGCCTATTCCTTCCGCCGCAACGCGCTGGCCGAGGTGGAGAAGGTCGTCCGCCGCGCCATCGCGCTGGCGGAGGCCGCGCGTCCCAACGCCAACTACGCGGTCAACCTGCACCTGCTGGCCCGGCAACTGCTGTGGGCCAGGGATGTCGAAGCCGCGCAGCAGGTGTTCGATATCGCCTTCGCCAATCCTCTACCGATCCACCTGCCAGAGAGCTTCGCCGGCCTTGCCAGCGCCGCCCAGGAGGCCGGAGAGTTGGATGCCTGGCACGAGCCGCCGACCGTCCTGCTCCAGTTGCGACCTGTCAGCCGCAGCAATCGCGGTGAGCGCTCGCTTGAAGAGCCGATGGCGGACCACCAGGAGGAGATCCGCGCACTGCTGGCGCAGCAGGAAGGCCGGCTCCAGGAGCAGCGCCAGCGCTTCGCGACGATCTTTCGCGACGCCTATGTCGATCTCGGCACTATCGAACACATCACGCCAGAAGACCGCGCGCTGCTGGTAGAAGTGATCGACAACTGCCTGAGCGATCCCTCCCGCCAATACCATGCACCCAACGGCTCCATTGTGGCCCTGCTCAACCCTGACGAGGAGAGCTACACCCACCTGCCGGCCTGCGATGGCGTGCTGCTCCTGCAACGCTACCGCTTGCAACTCCAGGATCAGGCAATGCCAGGCAAGAACGGAGATGGAAGCGCCTAATGGACGACGAAATATACGAAGAGATCGAGATACAGGCGCCGGATATCGCCATCGATGATGCCGGTGACACACGGCCAGCCAGCGTTGTGAGCGACATGCTCACGGCATCGCGCCGTCGCTCCGCCAGGAGCGATATACTGAAGGCACACGTGGCGCTGATGGAAAGAGAGGTGATCCCGGCCGGAGAGAGCGAGCTGTTTCGCCTGGTCAAGTACCATTATCGCGACTTGCAGGATTGGCACGAGAGGCACACCGGCTGGCATATCCAGCGCGGGAACAGCGCCGTACGCCTGGCGCGACACCCCAGTGCGATCACGTCGGGCTACATCCACGCGAACTGGAAGGACCCGCGCGACTTCGCCTGCCTGGCCTGGATTCTGTGGTACGCCGAGAACCGCCAGCTCAGCGGCCGTGGCAGCGATCAGCAGTTTCTGCTCTCGCAACTGGCGGAGCAGATTCAGGAGCAATCGGCAAACGCGGTGGGCGACGCGGAGAAGCTCGATTTCCGCAAGCTGCCCGACCGCTACAGCATCAGGCGCGCCCTGCAATACCTGGAAGACCTGGGCGGCTTACAACTGGTCGATGGACAGACCAGGGAGTGGGTCGAGCAGGCGCACGAGGCTGATGTGCTCTACGAGTTCAGCGATGTCATCCACTCGCTTGTCGCCTCGCTCAACCTGGAAGATGTGCTGGCCGCGGCCCCACGCATCAACGATAAGAATCTGGTCTTAGAGCCGGCTTTGTTGGCGGACGAGACTGGCGGCGTATCCCCGCTCGCACGCGCGTGGCGCACGTTACTCATCGGTCCCGTTTTGCTGAGGTACGACGATCCCCAGGCCTTCGCCGCCCTCAAGCAGCATTCTGAGCAGATCGCCAACGAACTGCTCGATACCTTCGGCTGGTCGCTGGATATCAATCGCGATTATGCCTGCATCGTGCGCGGCAGTGGCACGGCGTCGGGTCCTGTCTCAACGCTCTCCATGACCGGCGCAGTGGACCAGGCGGTGATGTTACTCTGCGGCAGCATCCGACAACGCGTGGCGACGGACGAATGGGGACCACCGGACCACTATGGCTGCCTGCGCGTTGCCACCGAGGAAATCACAGACCTCTTCTACCATATCCGCGAACGCTACGGACACAACTGGGGCAGCACCGCACGCGACAAGAGTTCGACCACGCTGCTCAACGAGGTCTACGAAAAGATGCGCCAGATCGGCCTGCTGCGGGGACCTGACGCCACCGGCAACGTCCTCGTGCTGCCTACGACAGCGCGCTACGCCGTCACATATAGCGAAGCAGGGCAGGAAGTTAAATCAACGGTGCGCAGCCGTAGCAAGCGCGCAGCGAAGGGCAGTGCCGAGCCGCTGGCTATTGAGTGGACAGAATCATAGAATAGAAGGACAACAGGTGACACTACCGTAGTACTCTGTCACACTTCCATCGACGGCTCTATGTGTAGTGGCGCCCCTCGCGGGCGCCATGTTCCAGGCCAACACATGAAACTTGACAGAGTAGTAGGGGAAGAGAGAACAGGGAAAAGAGCACATGCAGCGAACATTTGAGAGCCTTACCACCTGGCGTGGATCGGCCGCAGAGGCCTTGATCCAGCAGGTTGAGCTATTGCAGGCACAGGCGGGCGGCCCACAGGGCTATCGCCTGCGGCGCATCATCCTGACAAACTTCTGGCTCTACGGCCAGCAAGAATTCGAGATCCCGCATGGCAGGCTCTTCCTGGCCGGCGAGAACGCCAGCGGCAAATCAACGGTGCTGACGGCAGCTCTTCCCCTGGCTCTCGACGGCGACCTGCGCCCCAACCGGCTCGATACCTTCGGTGGCCGCGAGCGGCATATCGAATACTATGTGCTGGGCAGCGACAAATCGGCGACACCCTTTAACTACGAGCGGCGCACCTCGTATATCGCCCTGGAATTCGAGTGGTGCCATCCCAACCAACCTCCATTCACCGCCGAACTGCGCCAGGTGTGGGAAAAGGGCGAGCGCGAGAAGGCCCGCTTCCTCACCATCGGCATCAGCCTGGCCGGTAACATAAACGCGAGCAATCACATCCGCGCCATGCGTTTCCTGATTACCGATGGCTCGCGACTGGGCTACGATATCCCGACCATCTCAGAGTCGGGCAGCGGCGCCAGCAAGGAGCGACGCGCCTCCGACCAGGCGCGCTTCAAGCAGATGCTGGAGGGACACGGCATCATCTGCGAGACCCAGGATGAGTATGAGCGGCAGGTGGCCCGCTCCCTGTTCGGCTTCACGGAAGTCAAGGATTTTCGCAAGCTCATCGACCTGCTCCTGATCCTGCGCCGTCCCAATCTGAGCAGCGAGCTGAGCTTCTCACGCGTCCACGAACACCTCAAACAGTCGCTGCGTAAGATCCCCGGCGAGACAACGCAGCGCGTCACCGGCACCATCGAACGCATCGACGCCATCCAGAACGAGATCGACCACATTCAGGAGGCCTTCAACTCCTGTCAACGCCTGCACCAGGTGCAGCAGAGCCTGACATTGGCCGAAGCCAAACTGGCGGCCTGCGACTACACCGGCGCGCAACTGGCGGAGAACGGCGTCCAGAGCCAGGCCAACCGGCTGCGCAAGGAACTGCATAACGCCGAGGATGAACATAGCAGGGCACTCGCGCGCCGCCAGGACCTGGTCACCGATGGCCAGCAGGTCAGCGGGCAGATCAAGGCACTGGAAGGCAGCGAGGGGCTACAAGTCGCTGAGAGATTGACGCGCACGCGCACACGCGTCAAGGAGACGACAGAGCAGGCACGGGGCCAGGAACAGAGCCTGCTAGTTGCGCGCCGCTCAATCAGTACACACGAGCAGGAGCTAAAACGTCTCCAGGCGAGCTTCTCCCGGGTGCAGCAGACCAACGAGGAGCAACTGCGCGCCCTCGCCGAGACCGCGGAGCAGGAGGCGCTGTGGAATGTGGCCGCCCTTCAGTTACGCACCGCTTTGGAACGGGTCAGTGCCATGAGCCTGGATAGCCCATCTATGCCGGAGCCTCCCCCGGTCCACCTGCTGGGGAGCGCACAAGCGCGCGAGCGCCTCAAGTGGCTGCACGCGCTTGAGGAAGTCCACTCGCGGCGAGAGAAACTGGATGCCGAGATACAGCACGCGCGCGCACTCGAAAACACGCGCTTCAGCGAGTTGGACGAGGCGCGCAATGGCTTTCAGAGCGCGCAGGATCGCACATATGCCGCCCAGCAGACACTGCTCCAGGCGCTCAACGAACTCATAGCCCACAGCGAGTTCGTCACCAACAATCCGCGCACACTCGCAGCTTCCAGTACAGAAATGCTGGCAGACGATACGTCCCTGGAAGACGAAACGCGGATTGAGAGCGTGATCCAGCGATTCGCCAGCGCCATCGACTATTACCGCCAGGCCATCGATGCGCTCGACCAGGAGCTGGGAGGCGCCGAGGCTCGCTTGCAAGATGAGCTTGAGGCCCTCCAGCAAAGCACGGGCAGCAAGACACACGAGATCGCCGAGATTGAGCAACTGTACCGGCAAAAACAGGCGGAGCCGGAGATTGCCCCCCAGCGCAGCCAACGTCGCACGAGCGCGCGTACGGCATTGGCCGAGCGCGGCATCCCGGCTCTCCCGCTCTACGCCCTCATCGACTTCGTCCCCGGCATTGATGGTGAGCAGGCCGGACGCATCGAGCGCATGCTGGAAGACGCCGGCCTGCTCGATGCCCTGGTCGTCGCTCCTGCACAGGTCGCCACCGCCGATGCTTTGCTGGCCACCGAGGGTCTGAGCGACTGCCGCCTGGACGTGGCACAGGTGAAACAACTGGAGGGCAATGAAACTATCCAGCCCTGGCTGCGCTACGATGCGGCCGCGCACGACTACCCGCAGAGCGGCGGCTCCAACTGGGAAACAATAACGAGAACACTGCTGCCGGCCATCGGCTCCCACAGCGC
>JALYVR010000343.1 GCA_030853145.1 Chloroflexota bacterium
CAGGTCACCCCTGCGAATCTCGTGCAGCATCCCACGTACGCGCCACTGTGCCAGGGGCAGAGGAGGGTCATTTCGCGTCATGATGACCACATGCAGGTTTGGGGGAAGATGCTCAAGCCAGAAAGATAGGGAGGTATGGATCTGGGGCGTCGTGATGAAATGATAGTCTTCCAGTGCGATGATGCCACGTCCACTACTCGCAGCCAGTTCGTTGAGGAAGGTTGTCAGAACCAGTTCGAGAACGGGCGCCTCAAGCAGCGAGGGTGACCGCCCCAGCGCTATCAGTTGCTCCAGCACAGTTTGAGCGCGTTCACCTAGCATCTCCCGGCAGGCGCTTGCTACACAGTGCCAGAAGCGCACGACATCATTGTCGCTCTCGTCCAGCGAAATCCAGGCCACCACTGGCCCCTCTTTCTGCAAAGAAGCAAGCCACTGGCTGACCAGGGTGGTCTTTCCGAAGCCTGCTGGAGCCGAAAGAAGCGTCAGCCCAGATGTTAGACCGTCTTCCAGCAGTTGTACAAGCCGGGGGCGCTCCACGAGTTGGACGCGCAGGCGAGGGGGATGAAACTTGAGCGAGAGGGCAGGGAGCACAGAGGCGTGTTCTGGCCGGGCGCGAGCGGGCGCCTCCTGTGGGATTTCTGCGCCAGATGCTGCTGCTGGCGCGCGTGTGCCTGTGACCACCAGTTCTTGTCCGAGCTTGCCAGCCACCTCTTCCAGCAGCGCCAGCGTCACCCGCGCTGTCGGTCCGAGATAGCGTTTGATCGTGCGTTTCTCCAGGCTGCGATAGGCGTACCAGTAGCCTCTGCCGCGCTGGCGGCTCTCTTTGAGCACATTCATGTGCCCACCTTGCCCACGAAAAGAGAAGGCCAGGTGCGTTTCCAGCCAGGCCAGCCATTGCGCCTCGTTACTTGCTTGAAAAGAGATCTCCCGGTAGCCCTGCGTCCAGAGTTCGTAGGAAGCGCTCTCTGATCCCCACACCAGCGCGTGTGTTGGTGGTTTCGGCATGCGTTCCTTCCGTTTTCTGTGGATAATCCCCAACTCCCCAACAAGCAAAGTATAGCAAACCGGTTTCTGAAAACCCAGGACCTGCATGAATCACACTTTTCTCTGATCCCCCCTCATCACACATAGCGTTCAAGCCAGCGCAGCACGCGGTGATCCGCATCGACGCCATGTTCTGGTTCGCTCAAACCGTGGCCTTCTCGCGGGTAGATGGCCATCTCGACAGGCACATGACGCTCGGAGAGCGCGCGGTAGAAAGCATATGCCTGGGCAACCGGCACAGCGGGATCGTTCTCGCCGTGCAGGATCAGCGTCGGTGTGTTTACACGATTGGCGAAGGTGATGGGCGAGTGTTGGTGATAGACATCAGGCTGCTCAAGTGGATCAACGAGAAGCTGCAACACATCGGCATCGGGGATATTCGTCTGCGCGTGCATATTCAGCCAATCAGAGATGCCTGCGCCCATGACCGCCGCTTTAAAGCGCGTGGTCTGGGTTACCGCCCAGGCTGCGAGGAAACCGCCGTTGCTCCAGCCGCCAATCGCCAGCCGCTCACCATCAGCCCAGCCCTGCGCGATCACATAATCGATGCCGGCCAGGATATCCTGTAGATCTTTGCCGCCCACATCGCCCATGACTGCATTGGCGAAGGCCGCGCCGTTGCCCCAACTGCCGCGATAGTTCACGCGCAGCACCGCGTAGCCTGCCGAGGGGAGTATCTGTGGATATCCAAAGGCCCAGTTGTCACAGTAGGTCCCGGATGGTCCTCCATGCACATCGACAAAGAGCGGCGGGGGCGTGCCTCTCTTGTCGCTAACCGGCGCCGTGAAGATCGCATGAACACGAGCGCCGTCAGCGCTCGCATACTGAATACGCTGGCTGCTCGTCAACATCCAGGTCTCCTCAGGTATCGGGTTGATCCGTGTGATGCGCTGCCAGGCAATGCTCGCGGCCTTGCTATCTTCCTGCTCCAACGTGCCAACGTGTACATCAGGCGGCTGTTGGGGGGTAGAATGCACCGTCGCACAATGTGTGAGATCAGATGAGGGTGAGAGCCGTGGCTGATCCCACTGCATGACGAAATCATGATCAAGCAGGGTTGTGGTACTGGTGAGCGTATCCAGGATGCCGATCTGATGGCTCACGCCGGCGACGGCGGTATAGAGCAAGCGTCGTCCATCGGGAAACCACGCGCACCATGTCGGGCTGCATTCGACACCTGGCGTGAGGTTGCGTGTCTCGCCGCTCTCCAGAGAGAGCAGGAATATGTCACCGGCCCCGCGCCCCGGATCGCTCCAGCGGCCAGAAACATACGCCAGGTGTTTGCCATCGGGTGACCAGGCGAGCGCTCGTGCCTGCACGCTGACCGGCGTGAATTGTGTCACCTGCCGGATAGCTCCTCCTCCAACGGGGACGATGCCAATTTGACTGTGATACCAGCCAGTGTCCTCCGGCTCGTGGGTGTAATATAATGCCAGTTGCTTGCTATCAGGCGACCAGGCATACTCCCACACGGTGATGCCATCGGGCGTTACGGCTTCGGGCAGCGTGTAGTCAGGGCGGACAGTCCAGAGACGCTGGTGGCGGCTTTTATCGGGGGGAAACACTTTCGGATCGTTCTGCGGCTCTTTGCCTGTGAGCGAGAGGAACGCGATGCGACTGCTGTCAGGTGACCACGCAATCTCGCTGATGCCATTCGGTATGCTGCATCCCTGCCTGACCTCACCACCGCTGGCAGGCATCAGATATAACTGGGATTGGCCTTGTTCTCCTTCCTCTTTAGAGAGGAATGCCAGCCATCTACTATCTGGCGACCAGCGTGGGCTTGTGCTGTGCTTTCTCCCATCCGCCAGCGGCTCTGGCTCTCCACCGCTTGTCTCTACCAGCCAGATATGGCTACGTGGTTCGCGCTGCTTGGGCTGTTGCTCTTGTATCACGTAAGCGACGCGTTGACCGTCAGGCGAAATCTGTGCGTCATCGGCAAAACGAATGTCTCCCAGCATTTCCGGGGTGATAGGCACGCGCTGGCTGGTCGGTGTGATCGATGCTTTTTGAGGTGTATTGCTCAAGGAAAGCTCCTACTCTCTATAATTACTTGACCTTGTAATGTGCTGCCGAGATACTCGTGAGGATGCGATGCTGCAAAATGAAGATCGGCACAATGATTGGCTGGCAAGCTGCTCAGGTCATCTTACATTACATTCGCTGTATGCGGCAAGCCCCTTGCCAATAGCTTATATAATTACATGTGCAACGTGCGTTTTACAAGAGGGCGCTATGACAGCGCCGCATCGTACCACATCGTAAGCCAGAGAAAGGGAACTGACAGATGGATTTTTCGCTCAATGAGGAGCAGTTAGCTATTCGTCATACCTGCCGCGAGTTCGCGGAGCAGGAGATTAAGCCACGCGCCGAGGAAATGGATCGCACCGGCGCGTTTCCGTATGACCTTATTAGCAAGATGGGGGAGTTGGGGTTGCTGGGCCTGCCGTTCCCGGAAGAGTATGGCGGCGCGGGCGCGGATTTTCTGGCCTATTGCCTCGCGATTGAAGAGATCTCGCGCGGCGATGTCTCGGTCGGCATTACGATGGAGGCACATACCTCTCTGGGGGCCACCCCCTTCTATCTATTCGGCAGCGAAGAGCAAAAACAGCGCTTTTTACGGCCCTTAGCCTCCGGCGAACAACTATGGGCCTTTGGTTTGACCGAGCCGGAAGCCGGGTCTGACTCTGGCGGCACCCAGACCCGCGCGCTGCTGCGCGATGGGCAGTGGCACATCAATGGCTCCAAGGTCTTCATTACCAACGCGGGCACCGATATGACCGGCGGCGTGACGATCACTGCGATCACCGGCAAACGCGCTGATGGCCGCAATGAGATCACTAATATCATCGTCCCAAAGGGTACCCCTGGCTATAGTATTGGCAAGCCCTACAAGAAAATGGGCTGGAAGGCCTCTGATACGCGTCCCCTGACCTTTGAGGATTGCGCGGTCCCTGAAGGGGACATTTTGGGGAAACGCGGCGACGGCTTCAAGCAGTTTATGCAGATCCTCGACGCCGGGCGCGTGGCCATCGCGGCGCTCTCCGTTGGCCTGGCCCAGGCCTGCCTCGACGCAGCCCTCGATTACGCGAAGCAGCGCAAACAATTTGGGCACCCTATCAGTAAATTCCAGGCCATTCAGTTCAAATTAGCCGATATGGCTATGGAAATAGAGCTGGCTCGTTTGATGTATTATAAGGCCGCCTGGTTGCATATGCAGGGACAACCTTATAGATCAGAGGCCGCGATGGCCAAGCTCTTTGCCTCGGAAACGGCCAAGCGCGCGGCGGACCAGGCCGTGCAGATTCATGGTGGCTATGGTTTTATGGATGAATACCCGGTTTCGCGCTACTGGCGCAGCGTCAAGGTCAATGAGATCGGCGAAGGGACCAGCGAGGTGCAGCGCATACTGATCGCCAAAAACCTTGGATGCTAGAAACCGGAATAGCACACAGGAGAGACGCGACTATGGAGATCCCTATCGGTTCGGACACGATCACTAGCAATCAGGCACCCGTTCATGAGGGGGCACACAAAGGTCTGTTGGAGGGCATCCACTTCAGGTTCCCTATTTACCGGCATGACCATCCCCCGGTTATCGATGTGAATGAGGTCGCTGACGACCAGTTGACCTTTGGCCAGAGAATCGCCGACGCGGTTGCTACGAATATGGGAAGCTGGCGTTTTATCATCATCCAGAGCCTGATTCTAGTATTATGGATAATACTCAACTCCGTAGGCTGGTTTGTCTGGAAATGGGATGTTTACCCTTTTATAGCCATGAACCTCGTATTATCATGTCAAGCAGCTTATGCAGCTCCAATCATCATGATGTCTCAGAATCGTCAGGCGACCAAGGACCGTTTGACGGCGGAGAACGACTATGTCACCGATTGTAAGGGTGAGGAGGAGGTACGTCATATTATGGAGCACCTGGATCATCAGGATACCATGCTTCTCCAGGTGCTCCAGCGCATCGAAGCTCAGCGTGAAGAGCTACTCAAACGCCTGGGCACGCTTGATCCCGCTCTGGCCCAGCGCCTGGGAACTGATATCATGCATGTCAGCGAAGAGATGGCCGAGGAAGAGACAGGAGACGGCAATGTAGGTGGAAATTCATAAAGAGTACGAAATTAGGCGTGAAGTGAGAGAAGGCAGGTCATCTCCTGTGTAACTTCACGTGCAACAAGAGAGATTGAGTAGAGGCTACCAGACACTGAAAAGTCGGAGAGCAACGAGAAGGAGAGAATGTCACCAGGCGAGTCATTCTCCCAGCGCTTATCTGCCTGGTCGCTATTGGCGTTTCCTTTTTCGCCCCGCTTCTCAGCCTTGTGCTTTACCTTCTTGTTCCCTTTATCTATATCTGGCCGAGTCGTGTTGAAATGAGGAGGTCTCTTGATCAAAGCGCTTACTTTGTAGTATTCTTCGGCCAGTTAAACGCCATAATCGTGGCTGATGGGCCGGCATTGTTAGCGGCGGGCGTTGTCGTGCCGTCGCTGTTGACGGTCCAGACGGTCGTATTGCCGTTAACGGACACGAATTGAGCATTGTCCAGGACCGAGCCGACATTGACGGCGATGCCCGGCACCACGTCGTACATGCCATACGTGTGGTTGTCTTCCTGCCACAGTATAAAGTCTTTGCCGCCCTGGAGCGCTGAGACGCGACCCGCGGTGGAGATCTGGCTGAAATCCGTGCCCGGTTCGGCATCTAGTGGGAGCATGAAGAGCGTGCCGCTCACGTAATCGTCCAGTGGTGGCAGGTAGATGCTATCGCTGGCC
>JALYVR010000344.1 GCA_030853145.1 Chloroflexota bacterium
GCTGCGCCGCCTGGCGATGCAAGCTCTCCAACCAGTTCTTCTGGATATACTCGGCTTTGTCCGGGCGCGTGGTGGCCAGCAGCGCTGCCACCAGCGTCGATGAAGCGGCGGGACGATTGTAGCCCCACAAGTAATGCATGCGCCATTGTTCGGGAGGGCTGACCAGAATTCTGCCCGCCGCGTTCTGGCAGAGTTGCCTGGGATCGGCACGTTCGCGCGCTTTCTGCCAGGCCTCTTCATCCTCCCATGTCGTCAGCATGAGGTAATACTGATCATGCCCCCGGTTGCTGGAGTAGAAGCGTGCCGTCAGCAGCCCCGGTGCGCTACGCACAGTGCTTGAGATCATCCGTATCTGCGACTGCCCCTCGGTCTCGCTGCCAGATCCAGATCTAATATGCGCCAGGGTCACAACCAGTAGTTCCATCTCACATCCTCCTGCGGCTCTGCCTCTCCGCCGTTGTTTGATTTCCAGAGCTTCTATTTTGTAGCATGACACAGACCTCTAACGCTGTCAACGCTCATTTTGGGGTAGCAGTTTCTGTCCTTATCACATATCCCGGTCCGCGTAGGGGCGATGGCTTGCCTCGCCCCTACGCGGACCGGCGCGCGCATGATGGCGCCCTTGAGTCTCCGGTCGCGATTTACTATACTGTTAAGTAGGCATACACTAAATGAACTACCTGGAGGAAGTATCCATGCTTGATCCGCAGACGACGCGTAATGCAGTGGAATGGAGACAGGCCCGGCCTGAAGATGCGGCCATCTGGGTCTCGGTGAGCCGGCGCAGTGCCGATCAGATGCTTTTTGAGAGCGAGGATTCGCAGATTGCGCGCTACAATGAGGAGAGTGACGACCAGCAGGGGCAACGCTACCTGTTGTGGCGCGATGATACTCCTATCGGCCACCTGCGCTTCTTTTCTTATGACAATACCGCCGAACTGGATGGCCTGGTGCTGTTGCCGGAGGCGGGTGGCAGTGTCGCGGCGCAGGTGGTGACAGAGGCTCTGTTGCGGGCCGCGGCTCTTCACATGCGCCATATCAAGGCTACCTATCCGGCAGCGTACATCGCCTCCTTCGCCGCTGCCGGCTTCCAGGAACTGCGCCGCCGCACGGGTATGATGGCCAGCACCGATATCTCGATCCCCTTAAGTCCCCTGCCCTCTTCGCTACGTTTCCGCGAGATGGGCCCCAACGATACGGAACAGGTCGGCACATTGCTACAGCGCGCCTATATCAGCGGACCCGATAATATCCACCCGGACCTTGCTGGCTGGCGCGCGGAGGTACGCGCTATTCAAGAGGGGCGCTTCGGTCCCTTTATCCCTGAGAGTTGTTTTGTCGCGGAGCATGCCCTTGACCGCTTCCACCTGGCGGGAGCCATTCTGGTTCACCTGGAGCGCGGTGTTCCGCGTATCCATCATCTCATCGTGGCCCCGCCCTTCCGGCACGTTGGCCTGGGCCAGTGGCTGGCCCAGAAGGCCATGCGCCGGATGCTCGAACTTGGGTATGCCACGACAATTATTTACATAACCCTGGGTATCCCGGCCGTGAATCTCTACCACCGGCTTGGCTTTATTGAGGCCGGCCCCTCCTATATCGAGGCGGAGCGCATGCTGATAGATTAGGTCCGGGGATGATACTGCATCTAGCTGACAATCTGGATGCTGCCGTCCCCCTGTAGCGTCAGGATCACCGGGTTCGTCACCTCGCTTGTTACCAGCACATCGTCCCAGAGGTGGAGCGCGATGGGGCCACTGACCCCGGCAAAGTTCTCGTAGGCGATGTGCTGCACAAGCTGCGTGGATGTGGGGAACTGGCTGCTCTGCGTAATGGGGCCAACGCCCTGTGCGATCATCTCTATGCCGTCGCCAAAGAGCAGAGCGCCTTGATCGAGCGCCGCTGCCCCGCTGCAGAAGGAGCCAGGTGTCGCGAACGAGGTACAGAAGGTAGCGTAGAACTGCTTCTGCCAGTCTGCGCCGCTGGGTGGGCGGGCCGCTGTGCTGAGGGTAGCGAAGATGCGCGGCAGCGTCAACTTATTCTGGCGCGCCCATGGTACCAGCCCCTCAAGGCCTGCTGGCTGCACAAATTCGCCGCCGATCAGCAGTATCGGCTGCTGATCTTGTGGCAGGCGTGCAATGGCCTGTGCCAGCGTGATCACGTCGTTGGTCAACAGTGGCGCGAAGATAAGGTCCGGGCGCGGATTGGCTTGTAGCGCGTCTCTCAGCCCCGCCAGCAGATCATCGCGTGATGCCTGGGGTCTGCCAGTGGCATCCAGCAAGCCGCTGGCAACCGCGGTCTCCTGGGCGACGATGCTGACGTGCTGGTGACTGGTGAACCTGGCGATAAAGCCCTGAACCGATCCCGTGGATGAAGGGTTGCTGGGATCGTAGAAGATCGCCACGTTGCGCGCTCCCAGTTGATTGTAGGCGTAATCGGCCCCCAACTGGCTCTGTTGTGCGTCGTCGGACGAGAAACGCATAAACGCAAAGCCGGGTGTGCAGTGACGGTACAGCGAGGTCTGCGTCAGCAAATCAATAATGAACAGCCCGGTCGCCGTTGGCGCGATCAATGGCACGCCGGCGCGACAGAGGACTGGCAGGACGACCTGGGTCAGCCTGCTCGGCGCCAGGCCCAATACTGCCAGCAGCGGGGGCCGTCCCGGCGCCAGCAGACCGAGTTGCTGTGGTGTTGTGTGCGCGCTGAGGGACGCGACGTTGTTGGCGATCTGCAATGCTCCCTGCTCGCCTCCTGCGGTGTTCGCCAGCACGAGGTACAGCAGTGGCGCACCCGGAGTATGCATCTGGGCGATATCATACTGCTGCTGGCCGATAAAAGCCCCCACCAGTTCCTGTGTATAGGCGGCGTAGAGAATATGGCGATCTGTCCCGCCCAGTGGATCGGCGCTACCTGGCCCGCTATCGAAGCTGACGACGACGATGCCAAAGGGACGGCCAGACTGCCGCACCTGCGCGTCTTCGCGATAAATTGCGGCCTCCGCGCCGTTGCAGCCGCTGGTATCGCCGGTAGTCATCGCCGCTGAAAATAGCCTGAGCGCTTTGGAGGCATTGCCCTGCGCCAGTGCCTGTGCGGCCTGGCGTTTGTCTTGATAGTCGCTGGCGTTGCAGGCATCGTAGATTTTCAGCCCGTCGCTCAGGCCAACGCCATCGGGCGTGGGGAGCACGTGCTGGTGGAGCGGGTGATAGTAGCGCGCGTCATCCCAGCGAATGCCCAGGTAGGCGCCTAGCGCGCCAAACAGCAGCAGGAAAATAAGCGTTCCGAACGCGAGCGCGCGCGGCGCCATGGGAACATGTCCGCCGCGAAAGAAGCCTGTCACTTCCCACCACATCACGCTGAAGGGGTTACGTACCAGGCGACGGCGATACTTGCGGTTGGCCCTGGCCTCCTGTCGCAGAAGCTCCAGGAGCACCAGGCAGCCCGTTTCACAGGCGAGCAGGTGTTCCTGCACCTCAGGATAGAGCATGGCCACATTCTCGCCGCTATCCATGGCCTCGGCGTATTCTGGGAGGACCTGGCGGCATTGCTGGCAGGTGAGCATGTCCGGTGGCAACTCAAGGGTCGGCGCCTCGATGAGGGCGGTCGAAAGTTCGGCTGACGATGGCGGCGAAGGTGGTGCGCTGGCCGCACTATTTGCTTGTGGTACAACAATGGTCTGCTCTGGCGCCATTATTACACCCACAGCGCTCGGCTCCTCAGGTGGAACCTGCCCGAACGGTTCCAGCTCTACCATGCGCCGGACCTTTTTCTTCCTGCGTGGTGCCGCTGCTGTGCTTGTTGGCTGCGGGGCGTTCTTGCAGCGCGCGCAGGTCAGCATATGCTGCTGGGCCGCCTCCACCGCTTCTTCTGGAACCGTTTCGGGATCAAGGGCATAATCTGCCAGGACAGAGACCGCAAAAGCGCACGCTGGCGGCAATATTTCGTCAGTTGCCATCAGCACCCTCCGCTGAAAATAATGTAGGGGCATCCCCCATACGCGTTAACATAAAGCGAACGGCGTCGCCCCTACGGAATAACCTGTATGGCCAAGTGATGTGTCACCTATAATTCACGTGCGAGGGAGCGCAGCGCGAAGGTAATTTGCTGTTCCAGCGTCAATCCCTGGTCTTGTGGGATCTTTGCCAGCGCCGCCTGGGCCGCCGCTGCCGTATAGCCCAGTCCCATCAGCGCCTCCAGCACCTCGCCGCGCGTGCTGCCACCGGGTGAGGACCCGCCGCCGCCCAGCGCGGCCAGTACCGGCAGCTTTCCCTTCATTTCGAGCACGATCCGCGCCGCTAGCTTCTTGCCAACACCCGGCGCGAGTGCCAGGCGCAACGGGTCCTCGTTGGCGATCGCCGTGTAAAGCGTTGCTGCATCCATGACTGAGAGCATGGCCAGCGCGACTTTGGGACCCACGCCGCTGACGGCGATGAGCTGCTCGAAAGCGTCTCGCTCCGCCTCTCCTGTGAAGCCATAGAGTGCCATGCCGTCCTCTCGCACATGGAAATGCGTGTACAGCTTTACCTCGGCGCCCAGGTCATTCAGGTGATTGAGCGTTGAGCCAGGCACGAAGACCCGTACCCCGAAGCCCCCGACCTGGATGATCACCTGGTCTGCCAGACGCCCTTCGAGCGTGCCCTGGATGTTTACTATCATCTGCCCTGCCATTCCCTCTTCGTAATATAGATTAACGCCTATGCCTGTGCGCGGGTAACCGTGTTTGATCTTTTGGGGGATGCGCCAGCAGAGTACCCACCAGGGGTACACCTCCACATCATCTAAAATTAAGGGAGCTGGCTTTGAGGATATGCGAGGTGTGCAGGTGGCAGATGGCGACCGCTGCCGCGTCGGCCGCGTCGTCTGGTTTGGGCACGCCCGTGAGATTCAGCAGGATGCGCACCATCTCACCCACCTGGTCCTTGTTGGCCCCGCCATAGCCTGTGACCGCCTGCTTGACCTGATTAGGGGTATACTCGGCGATGGAGAGGCCCCCGTTCGCCAGGGCCAGCATAGTAACGCCGCGCGCGTGCCCCACTGTCATGGCTGTACGTGCGTTTTTCGCGAAGAAAAGCTCTTCCATCGCCGCCTCGCCTGGATGGTACATGGTGATAATCTCGCCCAAGCTGTGGTAGATATGTTGCAGCCGTTGCGGCAGCGGCATGCCGGCCGGTGTAGTAATCACGTCGCAGGCAGTCAGACTCAAGCTATCGCCTCTGGCTACCACAATCGCATAGCCCACAATAGCTGTGCCAGGGTCGATCCCCAGAGCCACGCGCGTTCCCGGTGTGATGCTCATCTAGCACGCACCCTATTGCGATATGCATGGCGTCTACGCATCGTATGCCGCTACAAAATCATCGGGGATCTCGGCGTTCGAGTACACGTTCTGCACATCGTCCAGATCCTCCAACTTCTCTACCAGGCGCATCACCTGGTGCGCTACCTTCTGCTCGTTCAAATCGACCTTGGTTTTCGGCAGCATCATGTTTTCGGCTTTGAGCACCTTGTACTTGTGGGTCTCCAATCCCTGGCGCACCTTGTCAAGTTCCGATGGCTCGGTATAGATCGTCAGAGTGCTATCGTCGGCTCCGACCGGGTCGGCATCGTCCGCGCCAAAGTCGATGGCTTCCAGGGAAAGTTCGTCCGGGTCGTGGCCCTCCAACTCAACCTCTATCACGCCTCTGGCCTCGAAGAGCCAGTCCACGCAGCCGTTTTCACCCATGTTCCCAGCGTTGCGGTTAAAGGCATTGCGCACCTCGGCGACGGTACGATTGCGATTCTCTGTCAGTGTCTGGACCAGCAGAGCGGTCCCTCCTGGTCCATAGCC
>JALYVR010000345.1 GCA_030853145.1 Chloroflexota bacterium
CGCCCTGGGTGTCATGCTTTTTGAGGCCCTCACCGGTCGCACGCCGTTTACAGGAGATAACTACCACGCCCTGGCCCACAGTCACCTCTATGAGGCGCCTCCCAGACCTGCCCTGCTTAATCCCGCCATCAACCCTGCCGTTGAACAAGTTATCCTGACCGCCCTTATGAAAGAACCGGCCCGGCGCTATCAGCAGGCGAGCGATATGGCTGAAGCGCTCGAACGCGCGGTGAGCACAACCGGAGGCGGTCGGGCCTATTCGACAGCGGCGCCACCGGTTCTGACCAGTGCTACCGAACTGGCATATCTCTGCCCCCATTGCCAGCAACCGAACAGACCACAGATGCGCTTCTGCACCAGGTGCGGCATTCCACTCAACCGCTGCCCGGTCTGCGGTAACGAGAAAAACCAGGCAAGCAACCGATTCTGCACCAGGTGCGGGCAACCCCTCTCGGCCGTGCGCATTCAATAGACAAACTCATCGGATTGGGGTGCCGAAAGGCGCTCTAGCCTCTTACGGTACTCGTCAAATCGCTGGCGTTGCAACAGCACGCGCTGCTCATCGGTCATTGAGAGCAACGCACGAATATGCGCTACCAGCACACTCGGCTGCGTGGGCTTGGTCATATACTCTACCGCCCCTTCCTCAAAGCCGCGCACCTGCTGCGATAGATGCGTAAGGGCGGTCAGCACCAGCACTGGAAGCGGCGGCGTCAGGCGCTGCACTCGCAGCCAATGCAAAACATCCCAACCAGACAGAGGGCGCATCTTGAGATCCAGCACGATCAGATCCGGGCAGAACTCCGGGATGATGCAGATAGCTTCTTGCCCATCTGAAACACCGTGTACCTCAAACCCGGAGTATTTCAAAAAAACGCAGAGCACCTGGCGAATATCAACATCGTCCTCTACAATCAGAATCTTTGAAGATGATTTGGTCTCAGAGTTATACATAAACGTCACCTCTCCACAACACAAGTCCGCAAACATAGAAATTCAACAGCGGGTACCCACAAGGTGTACCCCTACATTTCACCGCCAGATCGCAGGTCGTTTGCTCATGGAAACGTCCTTGTTTCGCTAAAATGCCGATCTAGAGGGAAGCGTACCTCGGCAATGGTGGCCATAGGGGGGATGCCGGCCAGGCTCTCCTCCTGGTCTTCCGCGCCAGGGGCGCGCCGCAAGGTGAAACGGCCCCCCAGATCGCCGATCAGGTTCCTGATCAGCGAGAGGCCCAGTCCCTCGCCGCTCTCTTCTTCCAGCGGCTCCAGGGGGGCCTTGCCCGAATCTATGACCTCAACGATGACCAGGCCATGTTCCTCGCGCCCACGAATAGTTACTGTGCCTTCGGCCATGCCCACCATACCATGTTTAATGGCGTTCGACACCATCTCGTTTAACACCAGGGCCAGGATGGTGACCGCACGCGAAGGAATAACTACCGGGCATGGTTCCACCTGAAAGGTAATGTGGGTCTCCGGAGGACGCAGGTTGGCATTGGCCACGCCCACGATCTTACGCGCGATATCATCAACACGCGCCTCGCTCACATCCTCGTGCGAGAGCAGATCATGGGTCGCCGCCAACCCCTGCACCCGGTTGACGCTCTCCGCCAGCGTGTGGCTGATCTCAGGCGACTTCGTGCGACGCCGTTGTAACGAAAGCAGACCGGCCACCGTCGCCAGGTTGTTCTTGACGCGGTGGTGCAGCTCACGCAGCAGCACCGACTTCAGTTCCAGGCCCCGGCGCGTCTCCTCGTACAAGCGCGCGTTCTCGATAGCAATGGCCGCCTCGTTAGCAAAGGTCACCACAAGCTGCATCTGCTCCTGGCTCAACATATGGCGATGGCTGCTGTAGATACAGATGCAGCCTAACACCTTGCTCCTGGCCTCCAGGGGAACACAGAGCACCGAGTGAATCTCTGAGGAGATCAGCGGATCAGCGCGCAGGAAACACTGCGCGTCAGTATTGAAGCAATCAACCGCCATGCTGGGACGCCCGGTCTCAACTGCGCGCCCGGCACAGCACTGTCCCACCGCGACGCGCGTACCCTGTACCTGGCTGCCACCCAGCCCATAATGCGCCAGGATGTGCAGGGATTGCGTGTCGGGATCGAGTCCGAAGATACACGAACGCTCGGCTCCGCTGAGGTGGACCGCCTGCGTGGTGATAATCTGGAGCACCTCGTCCAGGTTGAGGGTCGAGGCAATGATTGAAGTGACGCGATGGATCGTCACCAGCTCATGGACCTTGCGCCTGAGCTGCTCATCCGTCTGTTCATAGAGCCGCCCGTTCTCGATATTGATAGCAATAATGCCGGCCACCACCTCGATAAAGCCGATCTCTTCCCGGCTAAAGTCGCGCGGTTCCGTCGCCTGGACGCTGATCACGCCGATAAGGCGCTCGACCGCGCCGAAAAAGATGATCGGCAGCGTGACTAATCCATGATATTCGGTATCGTAGGTGCGCGCCTCCGCCGCGAAATGCACGTCCGCCAGGGCATCGCGCACCAGCAGCGGGTACCCCTTATCGGCGACCCAGCCACTGTATCCCTCGCCCAGGCGCAGCGTAAAGTGCATGCCGCCCAGCGGTCGCGGCCCATTGGTGGCTTGCAGGGTGAGTATACGCTGGAGTTCATCGTAGAAGAAGATAGAGCAGAGCTGCGCATCCAGTTCCTCCGCCACAATGCGCGCCGTCCCCTCCAGCGTCTGATCCAGGTCCATGCTGGAGTTATTGACGCCATTGATGCGCTGCAGAGACAACATGCGCTGTTCGAGACGCTGCGCCATGCGCTGGCGGTCAAGCGTTACCTTATCCATCACGCTCTGATAGCCCCGCATTAGAGCCAGATTGCAGGCGGATTGAAGCTGATACAGGCGCGTAGTGGCCGCTATCAGGACCTGGGGCTGGCTATCGAAAAGCCGCCGGAATTCGTCCATGAGCGCATCGATATAACTCTGTAATCCCTGGAGCCGCACGTCCAGCCTCCCGCCCTGTTCCGCCAGCCAGTGTCCCGATTGCTCAAAGCGCCCTAACAGCCCGGAGTTATCCTCGTTCAGGAGCGCTTGCAGGAGCAGCCAGGCATCACTGCCTTCCTCCGGCCCGGAACTGGCGCCAGAAGCCCGCTGCAAACATACCTGCAACCTTGAAGAATATTGTGCCAGTACATGCTCCACTTCACACCTATACAGCGCTTTCATAACTTGTTTACGGGCATCCGGTCCAGGGTTGCCACATGACATCGCTACAACACGGCTTATCTATATAATTTACATCAATCTGGACATTAAAGCTATGTTTTAGTATTTTCTCTTTAATTCGACCCGTACAGGTCCTACCACCATCGTCCCTACACGGAACTTTTCTATTTTAGCATGGATTCTTGACACTGGATAGCCTTTTCAGGGGGTTTCGTTCTTACTCTCTCTCTGGTTATTCGTTGTGAAGAGTGACGCCGAAAGAAGCGTCATCATGGCTATCGAGTGAAACAGGTGGGAGATTTTCTAATGACGAGATGCACGAACTGCGGATTACCGCTCTCGCCAGCACGCACATATACGCGCTGCCCTCGCTGCGATATCGCCTTAGGCAATGCATCGGGGCCAAATGCTGCTGTCACAGCGGCGCCACATTCGTATGACCAGGACCCGAATAGAGGTGCGCAAGCGGGGATGCCATCCTCTCCCAATAATGCCTGGGGACAGGCGCCCTCGTCATCTATAACTCCCACCTCGCCCTGGAACCAGTCACCCGCCGGGCCGTCTCCCCTTCAGCAGGCGCCCCAGCCTCAGCAGCCCTGGCTTGCCAGAGCGCTATCACAGCCGCCCCCGAATGCGGGACAGCGGCCGGCCTCTTTTTCCAGGCACAATCGGGGCTTCGTTGTTTCCGCTATCCTCCTGGGTACCGCGGCCCTGATCCTTATTTTTGTCTACATTATGGCCACAAATTTCTTGAGCGCGCAGAATGGGCCGGATACCGCAACAACACATCCTGCCCCCCAGGCTTCCGCGACCACGCCCGCTTCCTCGCCCACCAGCGCCTCGTCACCAACCGCGACTGCGCTGCCAGCACAGCAATATATCGATAACGCCCAGACGGCCAGCGCTGTCGATACTACCACTTCCAGTTCTACACAGCCAAGCACGACTTTCAAGATAAACCAGAAGATCTACGTTACCTTCAATATTCATCCCAATGGAAAAAATGGCGCCGTCTGCCTCCTCTGGTTCTTGAATAGCAAGCACATCGCACAATTTGCCCTCCCGGTTACTTCTATGAGCAAAGCCGGCTACTCCTATGCTATTTACGCGGGAACCGGTCCAGGCTACGTGAATATCTACTGGGCCAGCACAACCAGGTGTACCGACAAACTGCTGGCACAGCACGTTGATTTCACTGTGACCCATTAGCCGGTACTTTCAGATCTCCTAAAAATGGGGGCGCTGTGCGTTATAATAGCAAGCGCAACGCACCCATTCTCGTGTACTTTGTTTTACTGCCATCTTGGCATTGGCGAAGAAGAATGGTATGCTAGTACTGCTGTGGTGAAATAATCGACAGCCGCGCCACACATAACCTATCAGGAGGACTCATTATGCAGTGTAATAGATGTGGAGTCACGCTTCCACCAGGAGCAACCACATGCCCCAATTGTGGCAATCCTACCCCCTACAATGCTAGCAGTCCCGGATCTTATGATCCAACGATTGCCGCACCTTCGCCTTACGGAAACGCAGCTCCATCCTACGGGACGCCGTCACCCACCGACTATGGGTCTTCTCCCTATGGCACGCCGCCTGCACAGCAGCCCTATGGCGCGCCAGATCCCTATGGCGCGCCCCCGCCCTACGGAGCACCACAACAGGCACCTTATGGCGCGCCGCAGCAGGCACCTTATGGCACGCCGCAGCAGGCACCTTATGGCGCGCCGCAACAACCACCGTATGGTTTCCCGCCACAGCAGCAACCACCAAAGCGCCGCAGCAACGTCGGACTGATCATTGGCATCGTCCTGCTTGTGCTGCTGCTGATCTGTGCTGGCGGCATCTTTTTCATAGTCAGGGGCGTAAGTAACGTCGCGCAGACTGCCACGCACGATCTTAACGCGACAGCTACTGCCATTGTAAATTCAGCAAATGACAACGGTACCACGCCAGTTGCCACGGGCGCGTCAACTCCATCCCAGCAAACTGGGGCAGCGCCATCCGGTTCGCCGGTTGCGCCCACGGCAGCCGGGATTCTAAGCAATCTGCAAATAGCCAGCGCTGTTGACAGCAATTATGCGCCTACGACCGTCGCGAGTACCTTTAAACCCGGACAGAAGGTTTATGCCACATTTCTGATTAATACCCACGGGCAAAAAGGCTACGCGGGCGTCAAGTGGTACATCGACGGCACATTCGGCAAAGGCTCAAATCTGGCCATTGATCCTTCTTTCAACCATGGGTACTTCGCCATTTCATACAATGTGGCGGCCCAGGGTGCCGTTGAAATATACTGGTGTACGCAGTCGAGCTGCAGCGATGAGCAACTCGCTGCGTTCGCTACCTTTACCGTCTCCAACAGCGGCAGCACGCAACCATCTGCACAATCCGCGCTGGCCGTGAGAGACGTGGATCGCAGGGCAAGCTAACCAGGACGCTGGATCGGGCACAAGGACACAACTCTACGGACGTGTAGGCATGCCGGGCGCAGGCCAGCCTGTCTGTTACCCACAACTTTAATGGATAGGCTTCAGGGCGCTTCCCAAGCCAATCAAGGCTGCTGAGTTCGAAGTCATCCATGAGAATCGCGTAGAATTTCGTTTGGCCTGGCATCTCG
>JALYVR010000346.1:0-5023 GCA_030853145.1 Chloroflexota bacterium
ATACGTGGTAGCGCACTTCGATGGACTGAGCAAGCAGCGACGTACGCAGGTCATCCGTGATCGTGTGCAGAGCGAGGCCTTGAACTCGGTCTTCGAGAGTACGGCAGGCATAGGCACTGGCTTTATCCTGATCCTGGTGGCGCTCTCCCTGCATACCAGGCACCTTGGCGTGGGCGACCTGGCGCTGTTTATCTATTATCTCAACTTCGTGACAGATTTTACCGGCATGGCCGGTATCTTGCTGGCGCAATATACGCAGACGAAGGTGTCGGTCGAACGCATGGAGAGGCTGCTGCAAGGGGTGCCGCCTGAGATGCTGGTGGCTCCACATACGCTGCATTTGAAAGGTCCTCTGCCGGAGACACCATCTATCGCGAAGACGGAGCAGGACCGCCTGGAGATACTGGAGGCGGTGGACCTCACGTATTGCTATCCCGATACTACGCGCGGCATCGCAGGGGTCAGCCTGTGTCTGAAGCGTGGCTCGCTGACGATCATCACGGGACGTGTCGCGGCGGGCAAGACCACGCTTGTGCGCGTGTTGCTGGGCCTGCTGCCCAGAGATAGCGGCGAGATACGCTGGAACGGCGTGTTGGTGGCAGACCCGGCGACCTTTTGCGTACCTCCGCGTTGCGCCTACACCCCGCAGGTGCCGCGCCTCTTCAGCGAGACGCTCAAAGCCAACATTCTGCTGGGCCTGCCGGAGGAGAGCGTTGACTTGCCGGTAGCCATTCAGGCGGCGGTCATGGAGCGCGACGTGGCGGGCCTGGAGAATGGTCTGCAAACCATGATCGGGACGCGCGGCCTGAAGCTCTCCGGCGGCCAGGCGCAGCGCGCAGCGGCGGCACGTATGCTGGTGCGCACCCCCGAATTGCTGGTCTTCGATGATCTCTCCAGCGCGCTCGACGTGGAGACGGAACGCACACTCTGGGAGCGCATCTTCCCCGGCGACATGGCTACCTGCCTTGTCGTCTCGCATCGCCGGGCCGTATTGCAGCGCGCCGATCACATTACCGTGCTCAAAGATGGGCGTGTGGAGGCCTGTGGGACATTAGAGGTGCTGCTGGAAACATCCGAGGAGATGCAGCGGTTGTGGCGGGGCGATTTTGGCGCGCCAGAAGATGAGGGGGCAAGACGTTTCTGAGTAATGAAGAGCATGGATTGGGCGTTGAAGAGGTGAAATTGTGTTATCAAAGAAAGGCATCTGCCCATGAATGAGAATGCACAACAACATTGTACAGCCTGTGGCGGTACACAGATACCTGTACAGATCTATCCGCAACCTGCGGGATATAACTGGAAAGTTCAGAAACTTAGACGCGGCATACTAGACATGGTTGCAGAACGATATAAAACAGGAGCACTTACCTTCGCTTGTACCCAATGCGGGCGGATTACCTTCTGTGTGGAGAGCCTCCAGGCTCTGTTAGGAGGATAAGTTGAACGATACGCCTACACTTTTCGAAAAATCACGCCAGGTACAGGCAGAGTCTGATGCCTTGTTGGAAGAATCGAGCGTTGTGCGCACCCTGGAAGGATATGGACAGGTTCGATTTACAGGTAGTTACGCGTATCATTTGATGGTCAACAGGGACATTGACATCTACGTGATCAATGCGGCAACTTCCAGGGGAGGTGTCACTGAGGCACTCAGTACCTTTATCCGCCAGGGCTTTTTTCATGGCTGCCTGTACTATGATTTCGTTGATTTCACGCAAGAGAGGTTTCCATATGGCTATTATATTGGCCTGAAGACGCCGTTTCGGGGAGAGAAGTGGAAGATCGATATCTGGTTTCTATGGCAGGATATTCCAGCGCGGGAGCCGCTTATTCAGGACCTGCGTGCGTTGGATGAGGGAAAAAGGGCGACCATTTTAGAGATCAAGCGCTATGTGGCTGAGCACGAACTGGATATTGCGAGCATCAAGATATATAACGCGGTGCTGCGAGAAGGTGTGTCTGATATACACGCATTCCTGACGCGTCTATAGATGAACTCACCATCAGCTTGCCAAATGCTAGGCCATCGCGTAGTATGGATAGAGAATGGTTTCTTGAGACATAGGCTACATCCAATACTGTACAGGAATAGTGTCATGCAACAACACTTGCTGATCGATGCTGATGATACACTCTGGGAGAACAATATCTATTTTGAGCGCGCCACTGAAGAGTTTATTGACTTCCTCAACCACTCCGCGCTCGCGCCGCCAGAAGTTCGTGCGGTGCTTGATGAGGTCGAGATGACCCAGGGCTATGGGAGCGCGAGCTTTACCAGGAGCCTGGAGGCAACCTATAGGCGCCTGGCGGAGCGCGATATCCGCGACGAGGACCTGGCACAGGTCAGGCGCTTCGGCGCGCAGATCACCGAGCACCCGATGCAGCTCATGGAGGGTGTGCGGGAGACACTTGAATACCTGGCGTCCCGGCACGCGCTTATCATGTTGACCAAGGGTGATGAAGAGGAGCAGAAGCTCAAAGTTGAGAATTCGGGGCTGAAAATATACTTTAGAGATATCATTGTGGTTGCAGAAAAGGATGTGGCTACCTATACCAGGCTTGTAGAGGAGTTGCTCCTGGATCATGCCCATACATGGATGGTGGGCAATTCTCCCAAGTCCGACATCAACCCGGCACTGGCGGTGGGACTGAACGCCGTCTTTATCCCCCATATGCATACCTGGGGTCTGGAAAAGCAAGACATTCATCACGAGGGCAGCGAGCGCCTGTTGGTGCTGGATACGTTTGCCCAGTTGCGCGAGCACTTCTGATGCAAGCAATCCGGCGTTGCTCTAACATAACTCATATGACAGCCTGAAGTGTAGTGGCCCCCGCAAGGGAGGGCCACTACACTTTGATCGATCGCTTGAAGGGTAACAATTCGGTGCTATGTCGTTTGTGTTGTATTAGTGATACTGCCTCATCAGGCTCTCCACGCTGTGGACATATGACCAGTTGAAGATGCCCCGGTGCTGAACCGCGTAGCCGCCTTCGTTGTAGGCGCTGACGACCTTGTCCAGGTTGCCGTGGAAGCCGCTCCAGAGCATTCTCAGGTAGGTGGCGCCCAGGTGAATGTTATCCGAGAGCTGGTAGGGGTCGCGCCGTATACGGGTGCTCTGGTTAAGCGACATCGCGGTATAGGGCATCAGTTGCATCACGCCGATGCCGCCGTCGCGGGCGATGACTTGTTGTGTCCAGCCGCTCTCCTGCCAGGCGATAGCCAGCACCAGGTTCGCGGGCAGATGGTATTCGGCCGCGGTCTGCCGCACTGTCGCTTCTACCTGGGCGCGCGTGGCTGACGCAAGCGCATCGTAGGCGTACCAGCGGACTGTACCGTTGCTCTGTACTCCACTGTGATGGCCTCCGCCTGTTTTATGGCCGCCACCATTGCCGCTTGAATGCTGCGGAATGCACAGGCGCTGTCCCGCATAGATCATGTTGACATTGCGAATATGGTTGGCCTGCGCCAATGCAGAGATAGACGTATGATAGTGGGCAGCGATTCCGCCCAGAGAATCTCCTCCATGGATGGTATACCAGGAGCAACTGGTCCTCGTGTTTGAAGCATGGGCAGCTTGCAAAACGGCGGTGACGGCGACGGAGCCGAGCAGTAGACATATGGTAAAGGCGATGAGCACAAGACGGTGAGTCTTGTGGAATAGCAGATTGTGTGCAGAGAGAACGCTTGTAATCTCTTGCTTTGATGGAAATGGCATATCTGGCCCTCCTCGTTACTGGTGGTTTTTCCTCTACCCGGCGAACGAGTAGGGGGTGTTCGTTACCCTGTATGTAATCGGCCAGATATCTCGGCACTTGAATGTGTGCCTGCCTGAGGGTGGGCGGTATCACAGAACTGTGAGGCTTTTTGTGCGCGCATACCTCTGAAGCGTGTTGCGCTATGTGGATTGATGAGGTACGATAAAATGCTATAAGCAAAAAGGAGGTGGCAGCTATGCCACAACAAGAGGAAACATTCACTATTGGTGTTGAGGAAGAATATCAGATCGTTGATCCACACACGCGCGAACTCAGCCCGGACGCGGAACAGATCCTTCCGCTGGCCCAGGAGATGTTAGGCGATGTGGTGCAATATGAATTGATGCTGTCGCAGATAGAGATCGCGACCCCCATCTGCCGCACGCTAGAGGATGTCCATAGCGAGCTTGCGCGTCTGCGCCAGGGAACAATCATGGCGGCGGAACAGTTTGGCAAGCGTATTGCGGCCGCTGGGACGCATCCAATCTCCTCCTGGCAGGAGCAGCAGGTCACTCCCAGGCCCCGCTATCAACAGCTTGTGCGTGACTATCAGCAGTTGGTACAGCAGCAGGTCATCTTTGGCTGCCACGTGCATATAGGCATCAATGACCGCGAAGCCGCGCTCCAGGTGCTCAACCGGGCGCGCTTGTGGCTCCCCGTGCTGCTTGCGCTGACGGCTAACTCTCCCTTCTGGCAGCAGAAGGATACGCGGTACGCGAGCTACCGGACTCCCCTGTGGTGGGCCTCGCCTCCATCGGGTCCGCCGTCTATGTTTGCGTCGCGGGCCGACTACGAAGAGCTTGTGCAGGCGCTTGTGACCACGAAGAGTGTCGTAGATGTCACGCGTGTCTATTGGGATATTCGCCTGCCGGAACGTTTCAACACCATCGAGTTCCGTGTCATGGATGTGTGTATGACGCTGGACGAGGCCGTGATGGTAGCCGGGCTGGTACGCGCCCTGGTGCAGACCTGCTACAAGCAAGCTATGAACAATGAGCCGGTGCCCGATGTCCATTCTGAGCTATTGCGTGCGGCCAGTTGGCAGGCGGCACGCTATGGGATAGATGCAGATCTGATCGATATCAGGGTGAAGCGCGCTGTTCCAGCACACCTCCTGCTTGAGGGCTTTCTGGAGTTTGTGCGCCCCGCGCTGGAGGCGGAAGGCGATTGGGAGCGCGTGGCGTCGAGTATGCGCCAGGTGATGCAGCACGGCAATGGCGCGGCACGGCAGCGCGCGGTCTACGAGCGTACCGGCAATATACAGGAT
>JALYVR010000346.1:5033-5803 GCA_030853145.1 Chloroflexota bacterium
GAGACGGCAAAGAATCTGCCGCCGTTCACCAAAACCACGCCATGATGCCCCTCAGCTTTAACCAGAGGAGGAATGGCACGTTCCTTATCAGGTAGCTTGGGAGGGGTGGTCTGCAAGAGTCATCTCGACCTCGTTGACCATCTCTTCTTCGGTGCGCGGCGCTGCTTTGTGGTCGCTGGAAAACTCTTCCTGGGCGCTTGCCAGCCCTCGCTGAAATTCAAGATGAGCAGCAGGGCAGAAAGCGACGGAAGAGAGGATGTAACCTGCATCTGGTCGAACATGGCAAATGCCTCCTTTATGCGTGCTTGACAGCGGCCTCCCGTGCAGGTATCATCCCGCTTGAGAGTCTGGGTTGGGTTAACTCTAGCTGGACTCTCATCGCTGGCTACATGTTCAGAGCACGTAGCCAGCACTTTCTATGAGCATAAGATATAATTCGGTATTTGTCAATATTCTTTGATATTTACTAATGCCTATAGCCAGGATGCGCTTGCTTGTGGTACTATTGAGTAGTGAAATAATGGGAAGGAGGCATGCATGTTACTCATGACGAATGAGATCTTGGATGCCGATGAAGTAGCAGAACTCTTGAGGCTAAACGAGCAAACAGTGAAGCGGCTGGCAAATAGAGGTGAACTCCCTGGTTTTAAGGTCGGAGGAAGATGGCGATTTAAGCGTCAAGACATTGAGAACTATATAGAGGAACAAAAGAGACGCTACGTTGATAGAAAGGATGAGGAATAGAGCTCTTGCAGACCGTTGCATAGTCA
>JALYVR010000347.1 GCA_030853145.1 Chloroflexota bacterium
GGGCAGCAGTGCCATGAAACGCGCCTGCTTGAGCGCGGTGCTCAGCAGTCGCTGGTGCTTCGCGCATGTCCCCGTCTTGCGGCGAGGCTCAATTTTGCCACGGTCCGAGATGTAGCGCTTCATAAAGCGGGCCGCGTCCTTGTAGTCAATCTCACGAACGTGGTCGTGGCAAAACTGGCAAATTTTGCGGCGGGACGAGCCTCGCCCACCCTCGCGCCGCTCCCGGCGAGGGCCTGATGACCCTCCACCTGATTCAGATCGTCTTTGCACTGACTATTTTCTCCTTCATGCGTATCAGAAGGGCTGAGAGTCGTCTATGTCGTCAAGGAAGTCGCCGCCAGCCGGGGCCGAGAAATCGCCAGGGCCGCTTGTCTGCTGCTTGGGAGTGAGCATTTCCATATCGTTGACAATGACTTCTACCCAGGTGCGCTCTTGACCATTTTTATCGGTATAGCGGCGTTGTGACAGGCGTCCTTCAATGTAGACTTTGTTGCCTTTATGCAAGTACTGGTTGCAGATTTCCGCTTGATTGCGCCAGGCAACGATATTGAACCACTCTGTCTCGGACTTTCTCTCACCGTCAGGTGACTTTGTTGTACGACTTACAGCGACTGGGAATTTCGTTACAGGCGTGCCTTCCGGTGTGTAAGTCATCTCAGGGTCCTTACCCAGATTCCCAATCAATATCATCTTCTGCATGGTTCAAATCCTTTCGATCTTCCTTGTAGGCGCTGCCACGGCCTTTCCCTGAAACAAGACGAACCTGCCCAACTGCTGATTATTAAGAGTGCGCTTCGATACCTTCTTCTTTAATAGCAGGTCGAACAGATTCCATGGTGTCAACAGGGAGAGCGGCTGGCGCCTCTTCTTCCACACTTACAGGGACTGCTGATTCTGTTTCCGGCGTTGCTTCCGCGACGGGTGCTGCCTCGATGGCAGGCGTTGCTTCCGCGACGGGTGCTGCCTCGATGGCAGGCGCTGCTTCCGCGACGGGTGCTGCCTCGATGGCAGGCGCTGCTTCCGTGACGGGTGCTGCCTCGATGGCAGGCGCTGCTTCCGTGACGGGTGCTGCCTCGGTGGCAGGCGCTGCTTCCGCGACGGGTGCTGCGAGGGCCACTGCCGCGTTTTGCTGGGCAGCGGCTTCCTGCGCGGCTGCGGTCGCGGCGGCGCGTGCCTCGCGCTCGTCACGTTCCAGGCGTTCTTTCTGCGCGGCCTTGGGGTCGCGTCTCTTGAGCATGTGCCGCAGTATCTCTTCTGAGACCTTGAGGGTGCGCTCCAGCTCAGGAATGGTCCTGGTGGCCAGAATCATATCAATAAACACATAGATGCCGTCGCGATTGCGCTCGATGGGGTATGCCAGCCGCCGCCGCCCCCACTGGTTCACTTTGACAACCTGGCCCCCATAGGTGGCCACAATCTGGTCGATGCGATCTAGAATAGCGCGTGTCTGCTCTTCGCTGACTTCGGGGTTGAGAATGAACGCGAGTTCATAATCTCTTGTCACGAAGCCACCTCCTTCCTCTGGGTTTGCCTCCGGTCAGCCTTGCGCCTCCCTCTTCCTGAGAGGGATGGGCGGGGGTAACCCGCTCTGCCGGGGCAGGTGGAGCATCGATACTGTGTTCGATGCATTGATAAGAGCCGCTTTTGTTTTGCGGCAAACAACATTCTCGCCTCACAGCGCTGCGAGGCCCGCCTATTCTCTCTCGTATTCGCCTGCGTGTCAACTTGGTGAGCAAGCCAACCAGTAACGGGCAACATACCCCAAAAGCTGTACGATGGCCGGCTTCCGAGAGAGTCCAGCACCGCGCTATTATAGCATTGTTCCCTATCCCTGGCAATATGCAGTACAAGTGGCCACGGGATGCCTGCCAGGGAACGCCCCTACATATTACGTCCCTGAACTCTCTTCATTAGCCACATGTCTATTCTTTCTGCGCGTTGAAAAAGCGGAAATAGCGCATATGTGTGACGTTCTTTGATGGTATACAGATATGTAGGGTCTCCTGATCCGTGTCGGCCGATGCGGGCGAGGCAAGCCATCGCCCCTACGCGGATCAGGGGAGCGCCCGAAGGATCGGGGGAGCGCCCGATTTTTAGATAGACCTGGTGATGCCGTTCAATTCATTGACAACTATCGTTGAATGGCTCATACTGTTAGCACATGGGTCTAGAGGATGGGCCTGCCTCCATCGCCGGTATCAGAGTATACCGCGCCATCCTGAGAATCGGGAGTCATACTCGATGCGCACACAAAGGACACAGCCCGCATTGCCTGGGGCTACTTTGCCTACAGCGCCTATGCCCGGCTATGTGCCTGGCTATATCGTTGGGCTGCAGCCAGCCAGCAGCAGGCGATCGCACTCTGTGCGACGCGCTGTAGTACGGCTGCTTGGTCTTGCGCTGTTGCTGGAGGGCGTGTACCTCGCGCTCTATCCTCTCTTCGCTGGGACCACCGCGCCTGGCGATGCCGCGAAGCAGGCGCTGCTCAGACTCTTTCCCTGGCTCCCCGCGCTCTACTGGACGACGGCGTTCCCGGCGCTGGGCCGTTTCCTGGCGCGCGTGCCATGGCTCAATCCCGGCGCGGATAGCGGTCTCGCGAACCTGCTGCTGGCGCTGCTCGTGCTGGCTTTTGTGCTGGTGCTTGTGGCGGCAGGCGTGGGAAGGCGGGTGGCGGGCCAGCAAATTTCGTGCGCGGGAGCGCGTGCCCTCTTCTGGTGTGTGCTCGCGTTGGCGTTGGTCTTTGGTCTGACCTATGTATGCGCGCCCAGCCTGGTTTCGCGCGATGTGTTTCTGTATGCCTTCTCCGGGCGCGTCGTGGTGCTGTACCATGCCAATCCCTACACGGCCGCGCCTGCCCTCTTCGCGCACGATCCCCTGCGCGCGGTCATCCTGAGCGGCGTGAGCGAGACGCTGCCCTATGGCCCTGTCTGGCTCGACATCGGCATCCCCCTGGCGCTCTTTGCCCGTGGCAGCCTGGCAAATATACTCATTGAGTACCGTCTGCTCGCTTTGGTCGTTCACCTGCTAAACGCGGCGCTGGTCTGGGCGATTCTGGCGAAGATGAAGCCGCAGACGCGTGTAGCCGCTATGATCCTCTACGCCTGGAATCCGGTACTTCTGCTGTTGGGTATTGGCGAGATGCATATGCTTGGTGTGGTGATCCTCTTTGTCTTGCTGGCGGCGTTCTTCTTCCAGCGCAATTCGCTGCTGCTCTCCTGGGTCTTTCTGTTGCTGGCAGCGCTGATCAATGGCTTCTGTCTCCTGTTCCTGCCAATCTTCTTGCGTCTCTTATGGCGCGAGGTCCGCCTGTCGCCGCGTATGCAGCGTTTCCTCTGGTGGCTGGCGGCTGCCGGCATCACATCTCTGATTCTGGTGCTGGCCTACGCGCCCTACTGGCAGGGGTGGGGCCTGCCAGGTGTGGTGCAGAGTTTGCGCCAGACGTTCTGGCAGAGCGAGGCCCTGAATTCGCTGGACGCGGCGCTGCTGCACCTGCCTATTGCGCTACCACCCGCGCTCTCCTGGTTGACCGCGCCGCATCACTGGACTATGCTGGCGCTGGCGGCTGTTGTCCTGCTTGTGCTGATGGGTACCTGGCTGACTGACTCGCTGGCGCTGGCGCTCCTGTTCAATTGCTGGCTCTTCCTGGCGCTGGTTGTGCTGCTGCCCGACTACTGGCCCTGGTATGTGCTTCTGCTTGTTACGCTGGCGCTCTGCACGGCCAATTCACGTACTATCCTGCTCACTCTGCTCCTCGCGCTGGGAACGCTCCTGAGCTACTATTGCCTGTTGTGGCGGGTGCCCTGGTCCGGCCAGGCGCTGCTGACGGTTGGTCTGCCCCTGCTCGTGTGGGGCTGGGTGCTCTTCTTTGCCTCAACCTGGCAAATGATGCGTGTGCGCGCCGGCGACTCACGTCCACTCACGAAAGCCAAAAGTCTCTCGCGCTCATCGTGGCCATCGCGTCCCCCTCGTTCATCGTGGCCGACGCGTCGCCCCTCCGAGCATGGGCGGTCGTAGTGAATCTGCTGTTGCCAGGCACGCGAATGTGTGCTATACTCGCATGTGCGTGCGGGGTGGACCTCGCTCTGGAAAAAGGCTTCTCTGCGCCTTTGATGGAGCATGTATCCTCACATAGATCCTCAACTGGATGTTCTCGCGAGAGAACTGATGCCCCGCAAAAAAGAAGAGAGAAGAGAAATGAAACAGAAACTAAAGACACACAAAGCCATGTCGAAGCGCATCAAGGTTACCGGCTCCGGCAAATACTTGCGGCGCAAAGTGGCCTCGAGCCACCTGCGCCGTAACAAGTCACCTGAAGCCATCCGTTCGATGGACAAGAACTTTGAACTGGCTACCCCCGATACCCGGCGTATGAAGCGTCTGCTCCCTTATGGGTAGCGTATGCAGGTAGCCCAGGATCGCTGTAGTGCCTGCAAGCAGAAAAGCAGGCTGACAAAAAGTTGCATTGAATGGAGGATCAACAGGGACTATGCCAAGAGTAAAACGAGGCGTTACTTCTCACAAGAAGCATAAAAAAATCTTGAAGATGGCGGAAAGCCATCGTGGCACGCGCCGGAACCTGATTAAGAAGGCCCACGAAGCTATCATGCATTCGATGGCGTACATGTATCGTGATCGGCGGACCCGGAAGCGCGATATGCGCGCTCTGTGGATCACGCGTATCAATGCCGCCGCCCGCATGCATGGAGTGAGTTATAGCAAGTTGATGCACGCGCTGCATGTAGCCAATATCGATGTTGACCGTAAGATTCTCGCCGAGATGGCTGTGAACGACGAAGCGGCCTTCACCGCCCTTGTCGACGCCGCCCTGGCTACCATTAAGTAGGCTTCCCAATATAAAAACGCTCATCCTGCGTATGGGAAACGCAGGAAAATGCGCTCGTTCTTCGTATGGGAGGCCCAGGAAAACGCGCTCATCCTGCGTAGCTACGCAGGATGAGTGGGAGGTCCTGATAAAAGAGCTATGGTCTTCATTAGCAGTCCCGCGAATCCGCGCGTCAGCAAGTTGCTCGATCTGCATACTGCGCGTGGACGCAAGAAAAGTGGCCTCTTCCTGATGGAGGGGCCGCATTTGTTAGAGGCGCTCCTCGACGCGGGAATGCTGCCGCGCGAGGTGTACTATCAGCCTGACCTGCTCCAGCGAACGGAGGAGGGGAGGAGCCTGCTGGCCCGTCTCCTGCATGTCTCCGCTGTTCCGCGTGAAGGGCTGGTTGAGGTGAGTGAGCGCGTGATCGCGGCACTTGGAGAGGCGCAGACTTCGCAGGGGGTAGTAAGCGTGTTGGCGGTGGAGACGTTCGACCCTGCTTTACTGCGCGTGCGCCGTGCTGATGTATTGCGGCCGACCCTGCTTATTCTTGATGACCTTGCCGACCCCGGCAACATGGGTACGCTGCTGCGTACCGCGCTGGCCGCTGATGTCGATGAGGTGCTACTGACCCCGCATTGCGTTGATTGCTATAGTCCCAAGGTGGTACGCGCGGCGGCCGGCGCGCATGTGGCTTTGCCTATCAGAGTGAACCAGGGGTGGCAGGAACTGGCTGAACGTGTGAGGGCGCATTGTGAGGGTCGACCGCGTGTGTTGCTGGCCGAGGCCGGTAACGGTCACCTGTACTACAAGCAAGATCTAAGAGCGCCCTTCGCGCTGATCATCGGTAGCGAGGCCCATGGCCCTTCAGAGGATGCACGAGAGCTGGCCACCCTGACCATCTCAATCCCCCTGGCAAACGGCGTGGAGTCCCTCAATGCAGCTATGGCGGCCGGTATTGTGCTCTACGAAGG
>JALYVR010000348.1:0-2696 GCA_030853145.1 Chloroflexota bacterium
GCGCGATACACTCGCGCAGCTACGAAGGACGAGCAACTTTTGCGAAGCCCTGAGATGGGCAACTGAGGGAGTTGACAAGATGAAATATGTGTAGTAATATACCCGCATCGGTAATAGTATTACCGGTGTGGGTATATTGTTAAACTGTGTTTGAAATGAGGAGCAAAGATGCCAGCCTCTCCTGACCCTGAAAGCCTGCTCCCGCTCTCCGCTGCGGAGTTTCATATCTTGCTGGCCCTGGCTGATCGCGACCGGCATGGCTATAGCATCATGCAAGAGATCGCCGCGCAGACGCGGGGCAAGCTGCGTATCGGACCGACAACGCTCTACCGCTCGCTCAAACGCTTGCTCGATCAGGGGTTGATCGCCGAAGCCGATGAGCGTCCTGACCCGTCGCTGGATGATGAACGGCGCCGCTACTATCGCCTGGCAGATTTTGGGCGCCGCGTGGCCGCCGCCGAGGCGCAACGTCTGTCGCAGGTGCTCGCTGTGGCGCAGAGCAAAGCACTCCTGCGCCCTGGCCTGTCTCCAGCAATAGAGAAGGAGACCTGCTGATGCAAAGATCGTTTCCAGGCGTCATTGTGCTCTCCATGCGTCTCTATCGTTGGCTGCTCCATATGGGACCTGCCGACTATCGCGCTCTGTATGCGGAGCCTACGCTTCAGGTTGCGCGCCAATGCTGCCTGGATGCCTATGCGCGGCGAGGAACTGTGGGCGTGCTGGCCCTCTGGTTGCCCCTGTTTAGCGAGGCGCTGACCGGGATGCTGGCGGAGCATTTCTCCGCTGAAAGGATGAAACGTATGCTGCTTCCTATACGTCGTTCCATACTGCTGACCTTTGTGGCCTTTGCCTTCTTTGGGATCGCGTATGTCTTTCTGATGCATATTATTGATCCGGCGCCCCCGTTTCAAGCTGTGGCGCGCCGGCACGCGGATATCCAACTTGCGTATAGCGCCATCCAGGGGGGCGCCGTAGTGGCCTTCCTGGCGATTGTGCTGGGCGGCCTGCCCATTCTGTTCGCGGCGCTCAAAAGCGCTCTGGCGCGAAGCCAGGGTCACCCGCTGGCGCTGTTCGCCGTCAGGCCCAAGCAGCTCTTGATCTTGCTAGGGCTGACGCTGGCCCTCGAAATCGGCTTCTTCGTGTTTCTGATCGCCGCGCAGGCCATCTTTTCAGGAGGGTTGCCCTCAGCCCCACCGGTCGGCCTGCCACCGCTGGCGGTGCTCTCACAACTGGGCCTGCTGGCGCTCTTTACCTTTGTGCTGCTGGCCGGCACAGCGTGGGTCGCGCGCATCATCTTGCGCAGCGAGCTGAACGTCGCCATGCTGCGCTACGCGCTCATCCCCATGACGATTGCGACGCTGGCCATGAGCGTGTCGCTGGTGGCCACCATTGTCTGGACAGTGATGTTGGGGGTCGACGCGCCGCAGTTCGCCGCCAGCCAGGGCCTGGGACTGGCCGGGCTGAGAGGCGACCTGGGGGGAAGCGAGGGCGTGGTCATCGTTGTGGCTATGATGGCCCTGGCGGCTATCGCTGCTGTCGTGGCTCTCGGACGCGGGCTGCGTGCTCGCACACTGCCCGCTTCGTAACAATGAGAGATGGCACGTGGCTTCCTGCTCAGGCGAATGCCGGTGTGCCACACCAGGGGCAGAAACCAGCCATCTGCCCCGGCGACGCTGGAGCAGGGCGGTGTTTCCCACAGTTGGAGCAGGTCAGCAGAACCTGAGACCTGGCGCCCCCACCCCCCTTATTGTTGAAATCAAAAGCATCATTTGTGCTGCCGCCTTTGTCACCACTGCCACTATGACCACTGCTGCTATCGCCTTTGCCCCCACCGCCACTATGGCCACTGCCAAAGTCAAAGAATGATGCATCCTGCAGCAGCGCCATGGCAGCGAGTATCACCACTATCGCCAGCACGATAAAAACCATGCTCAGCACTGCCAAGAAGGCCCTGCCGGCGCTCAACTGCTGCACAGCTATCACGGCAAGCGTGTGCAATATGATGCTGTACAGCACAAAGGCCAGCCCTACGCTGGCGAGCGCCAGCCGCAACGCCGGATACAGGCCGAGGGCCAGCGCGACTGCCAGGACAATCAGCAGCAACGGCATGTTGATCAGTAGCGCCGTGTAAGTTTGTGCGCGATACGCTCCCTTACCACCGAGCTTCTTAGCCACCAGATGCATCGATCCTATCACCAGCAGGAAGACAAACGGCGTAATTAGCGTCACAACCAGGCTGGCGACCGCTGATAGCGGCTGCGGCGTCACACGGTCCAGGCTGAGCGCCTGTATGCTGCGCGTCAAGCCCGGCAGGCGGCCCCAGATGTAGGTCGCCGCCCCGGTTAGCAGCGCCAGGCCCAGGAGCAGCGTCCAGAGCACGCGCCAGCCAACGCGGTCCTTCTCTTTAGCAAAAGTGGTTGTTGAAGGCAGCAGAAACATCTTGAGGCACTGAAAGGGGAAGGCAAACAGCGCCAGGAGGTATGGACGATAGGGAATTGGCTGTCTTGTTGCCGGTCCTTGCGGGTAAGGAGTCGCCGGATACGCTATAGGGGCGTTGTAATTATTGTAATTAGGCGCGTATGTGTTTGGAAATTGAGGCGGTACGGGTGTCCCATAAGTTCCATAGCCTTGCTGGAGCTGGGATGCCGGGGACGGTCCATAGGCTCCCCAGGATGGCTGGCCGCCATTTCCAGGAT
>JALYVR010000348.1:2706-5791 GCA_030853145.1 Chloroflexota bacterium
ACATGTTGCTTCCCTTGCTTCGCATAGGGTATCTGTTGCATCAAAAAAGCCAGGAGAGATGAATGTGATCCATCTCTCCTGGCTTTTCCTCTATCTATGATTACCTGCTGATGCGGTCGTGCTCGATCAGCCAGCGGACAAAGCTAAGACGGCGACTCTCCGCCAGCATTTCTTTATACTCGACCTGTTCAGAAACATGGTCTTTCAGGTAGACAAGCCGACCGGCTTCGGTCTCTGAAAATCCTAATGATAGCAGATGTTCGAACTCGGTGTTGTCTGTCGCGTACAGCTTCTCTGCCATGATAATAATGCTCCCTCTTACTAGTGGGACGCCCTACAGTTTGACTAACTTGGACTATTGGTTGCCTATTTGTTATATACGCTCAAGGTAACTCTCTAGATACAACTTCTTTTTGGGCGAGATTATTCCGGCTATCGCTTCCCTCTCATATCATAACCTGTACGCAGCGTGCGCATAGCGCGTTCGGTGCTATCGCGAGTCAACATGAATGCGTGCTCCATGGCATATGCCAGCGTCATTGGGCCAGAGGGCAGGACCAGCACGGCATCGACCCCCAGCGTATAGATGGTCTGATACTGTTCGCCCAGGCCACCCGCCAGCGCCAGCACGGGCAGTCCGTAGCGCTTGGCCATGGCCGCGACGGCGCCGACGCTCTTGCCATACGCGGTCTGCGCATCGATCTGGCCCTCCGCGCTCAACACCAGATCTGCCGTGCGCATCCTGGCTTCGAGCTGCACCGCCTCCAGCACGATGTGCGCCCCCGGCCGCAGCGTCGCGTGCGCGAAGGCGATCAGTCCTGCTCCCAGCCCACCCGCGGCCCCCGCGCCGGGGATATCCTGGACGGAGAGTCCCAGGTCACGCTCGATACACTGCGCGTAATGGGCCAGGGCCGCGTCTAGCTGCGCGACCATCTCCGGCGTGGCCCCTTTTTGCGGGCCATAGACCGCCGAGGCGCCCAATGGCCCGCAGAGCGGATTGGTGACATCGCAGGCCACCTGGATCGTGCTTTCTTGCAGGCGCGGGTCCATATTCGTCGTCACGATGCGCGCCAACTCCGCCAGTGCCGCGCCTCCCCGCGCGATCTCCTCATCTCCCGCCGTGAGCAGCGCCGCCCCCAGTGCCTGTGCCATGCCCGCCCCGCCATCATTGGTGGCGCTGCCGCCTATGCCGATGATGAAATGCCGACTCCCACGATCCAGCGCCGCTCGCAGCAGTTCGCCCACGCCATAGGTCGTGGTGACGCGTGGGTCGCGCCGTTCAGGGGGTACCAGGGGCAGGCCGGAACTAGCGGCCATCTCAATCGCCGCCGTCTGCCCATCTCCCAGCAGGCCGAAGAATGCCTCCACCGGCTCTCCCAGCGGACCCGTGACCGTCTGCCGCACAATCTCGCCGCCGGTGGCATCCACCAGCGCCTGCACGGTACCCTCGCCGCCGTCCGCAACTGGAACGATCTCGATCTCTGCCTCCGGGAAGACCGCGCGTATGCCTTCAGCCATAGCTTGCCCGGCCTCCGCTGCTGTGAGACTCCCCTTCAGCGATTGTGGCGCAACAACGATACGCATGGCATTCCTCCATTCGATTCAGATTCAGGGAACAGCATCTCGCTGCCCTATTATAGCAAAAAAGAGGGCTACCGAACCTATCGTGATCATGTAGGGACTATGGCTTGCTCACCTGCTCCAACACATTCGCTTGATAGGCTATGCCACCCACCGCAGGGACCATCTTATAGCAGCAGGCTTCGACAATCGAGGTCTCGCGCAGCACTCAGCAAACATTGGAGTTTTGGCCACCAGTAGTCACGTTCAGAACCATTTGTCTGATCCCAGATGGCCACTTGCAAAAAGATCAGGATCATCAAGCGATAATCTTCCCACAACTGATCCCACGTGTAATTCGTGACACCATGTGCATGAAGCGTCGCTAAATACCGGCGCAGCATGGTTTCTTCTCGCTTGTTTTCCTGGCGTTGGGCTGAGGTCCAGAAGGATGCACACAACATGACGAGATCAAACGCTCCCATACCTATATTCGGACCTTGCCAGTCCATCATGTAGACTGTCCCAGCCCCATCCGTGCGCGGCACCAGGAAATTGGCGAGATAGGCATCTGTATGGAGAAAGGTGAGCTGGTGGTGCGTGGGGAAGCGCTTGGCGAGATAGCCTTCCCAGGCTCCTGGCAGCAAGCGAAGCATCTCACTGATCTCGGAGACGACATCCTGGGGCAACCAATGGCCCTCTGCGGCAAGACAGGACTGCCAATTCTGATCGAGCCAGTGGCAATAGTCACGAAAATGCTCTTCATCCTGAAAGTCGGTATCCAGTTCTATAGGATAGGTCCCTAATTGTGGATGTTCCCACCACGCGGTGTGAAATGTTGCCAATGTTGCGACGATCTGGTGCAAGGTCGCCTCAGCAGGCATGCCTTCATGGTGGAGTTGTTGTTGACGAGTGATGGGAACGTGATGGGTTGCGCTGAGATCCTGAAGCAGCAACAACGAGTCTCCTGTCTGCTCATCATACGTCGCCACAACATGCGGGATAATCATGGGAAAATGGCGTGTATCCTGTGCGATAAGCCGATAGAAGGCGACCTCACTACGCCCAGCTTCTCTTCCCCAATCGGTCGGCACATTCTTCTTGAGCACAAGTTCCGCTGGCACCTGTGGTGCTGCATCCGCTGAATAGCTTACCTTAAGATGTTGGACATGCGAATTAAAAGCCTCATTTTCGGTTGTTTGGACCGCGATAACGCTTCCTTGCTGGAGAGCGCCTGCCTGGTAGAGCAGCGTGGTAAGTTCATGTGGTGTCATATCGTGGCTCATGAGCTTTCTCTCTTGCTACGGATGGGATTTCTCGCGCTATTGTACCACGTTTTTCCCCGTCTGGCTCCCCGACTCGCGTAGGGGCGATGGCTTTTCGCAGGGGTAGGGTTTTTTCAGAGCGCTTTCCACGGCATCCATCTGGCCGAGAAAGAGATGCACGAGGGGTAGGGGCGCGGTTTACAAGCCCGCCTGTTCTTCGGCGGCATCATCATCTCGTCGGCGAACAGGCGGGCTTGTAA
>JALYVR010000349.1 GCA_030853145.1 Chloroflexota bacterium
GGCGTAGGTCGCTCAAACGAGCGGCGACCGCGCTGGTAGTCTTTCACCAGGTATCATCCAGGCCCTTCATTATGGAGTGGCGATCTCTTTGATACTTTCTAGGCCCGGCGCCGGGCATCATCAGAACATGGGCTTGCAGAGCGGGCTTGTAAACTGCGCCCCTCCATTTTGGGGGCACCTACAAGCCCCATATGCTTCTACATGCGTTTTGAGGAGGCCCGGCGCCGGGCCTCCTGTCATGAGTTACCCCCGAATTTTTCGAACGGGCGTTCGAAAAATTCGATCCCCTTCTCAAGCGGGGTTGCAAGGGGCTGCAAGCCCTTTGCCGGGGGTGGCGGGGACACCCCGAACCCCGGCAGGGACGCTCCGCTCCCTGCACCTTCGTTTTTTGAAGGGGTGTTTCAAAAATTTGGGGTAACTCATGGGGGGAAGCGCCTGACGAGCGCTTACTTCACACCAACTACCGCAGTTGTTTTGAATTGTCTGGAAGCTGGCCCTTGCTTGATATACGCCTGTGTAAAACCAAGTTGCTTCATTTCTGGAACGATCTGTTCCTCTAAAATCACCTGATAACCCTCTAAGCCTGTGGCTTCACCGGTGTCTATTTTTCCTGTAGAGAGCGTGACCACGAGTATGGCACCTGGTTTGAGCACGCGGGAGATCTCAGCGAGCGCGCGCGGCGGGTCTGGCCAGAAATAGAGGGTTTGAATGCTGAAAACTTTGTCGAACTGGTTGTCGGCAAAGGGCAGAGTAGTCAGATCACCGTGGTACAATGCGACCTGTCCCGCTTTGATGGCCCTGGTGTTGCGACGGCTGGCGGCGCGCAGCATCTCTTGAGAAAGATCGATACCGGAAATATGCCCATTGCTGGCCTGGACTGCAACGAGTTCAATGGCGCGGCCTGCTCCAAAGCCAAGCTCCAATATCTGATCCTCTGCCTTGAGATCCAGCAGGGACAGCGTCCAGGTGGTTTCTGGCATGTGCTGGCGTACCATCTGCTCGCCAAGCATATAGCCAACGATACCCGTCGGGTGGCCATGCTGACCAGCAAGGAGAGAGGCCTTGATGCGGTTGAGAAGGTTCATAGGGTTTCAGGTGCTCCTTTTTTGAAAGTGTGATGCCTCTGAAGAATGTATGTTCTATTCTATCACCTTTGTACAGGCAAGCCATAGCTCCTATGCAGGTAGATGCCTGATTGATATGCTCCCATGGCTATGTGCTATCATAACGTTAGAGGCAGGATAGGCTTTGCCGTTACACGTCGTCACGGTAGTATACATGCAAGAGGGAGGGCAGCGATGCTCAGAGATACGCTGTTGTATCTAGCCGGCAATCAGAAGATGCGCGAGTTCGTCATTCATAACTGGGCTGGGCGGGGCTTCTCTCGTCGCTTTGTCGCGGGGGAGCAACTGGACGAAAGTATCCAGGCCACCCGTACACTCAACCAGCAGGGGCTACAGGTCACCCTTGACCACCTGGGTGAAAATGTCTCGGACGAAAAAGAGGCCAGGATCGCGACCCAGGATTATATCGGCGCGCTTGAGCGTATCAAGCAGGCAGGAGTCAGCGCTGATATCTCTATCAAGCTGACGGCGCTAGGACTGGATATCTCGCAGGAGTTGTGCGAACAAAATGTGCGTGCCATCCTGGAGCAGGCGAAGAAGTTCCCGATTTTTGTGTGCATTGATATGGAAGGCTCGCCTTACACCGCCCGCACCGTGGATATCGTCCTGCGCCTGCACAAGGAATACGAGCACGTGGGCACGGTGATCCAATCCTACCTGTACCAGAGCAAGAAGGACATCGAACAACTGATCGCCCAGGGTGTGCGCATCCGCCTGGTCAAGGGAGCGTATAAAGAGCCAAAGGAGATCGCCTTCCAGAATAAGAGCGAGGTCGACCATAATTATGTCAAGCTGATGACCATGCTGCTGTTGCGGGGCAACTTTCCCGCTATTGCCACCCACGACGAGGCCATCGTCGATGCCACCTGCAAATTCGCGCGCAACAACGGTATCGGCAAGCCGGCCTTCGAGTTCCAGATGCTGTATGGCATCCGGCGCGATCTCCAGGAGAAGCTGGTTCAGCAGGGCTATAATGTGCGCATCTATGTGCCCTATGGCTCGCAGTGGTATCCCTATTTCATGCGCCGCCTGGTCGAGCGTCCCGCGAACATAGTGTTCTTGCTCAGCAACGCGCTGCGGCGCTAGCTTCACAACCAGCTATGGGAGATACTACCTATAGCGAACGCCAGGCGTGCGAACGTATCTCGTGTCCATGGTACAATCTGCATATAGAGGCAATCCAATTTCGTTAGCTCATATATACTTATTTTGACGCGAAGAGGTATTCTTTTATTAAAAGAGCGCGCTCTGTTGAGCGTAATGAAGCGCGTCCTATAGCATTCGTAGGGCCGTCAAGAGGTTAAACGTATTTGATGAAGAGAAAGTCGCCGTCACCCATGACGAAATATGTGCCACAGCGTTCTCTCAGGATGGTCGTCCAGTTCTCGCTGCTCAGTCTGCTCGTCGTGCTCGCCGGGGGCCTGGCCTTGCTCTGGGAGATACAGCAGGGCGGGCAGAGCAGCCACGCGAGCGGCGCGAGTGTCGTGGGCGCTCCTACGTTACCGGCGGCGACCGTGAATGCCATCTTCGCGCGTATGGGCAGTCCGATGGCCGGCACGGGCCAGGTTGTCGCGCAGGCGTCGAGCCGCACCAGTATCGACGATGCCTTCGCGCTGGCCGTGTGGTGGACCGAAACAAACGATGGGCAGGCGGGCGTGGGTATCTCGGATCGCAACCCCGGCGGCGTGCGCAGCAGCGCCGGCTATCCTACCGATCACGGCGCCTACACGATCTATCCTTCCTATGGGGCAGCCATTAACGACTGGTTCAATATCGTCAGGTCTCGCTACGTCAATCGTGGCCTGACCAGCGTGTACACCATCGCGCATCCATACGTCGGCACCTCCACTTCTGGATTGTGGGCCGGCAAAGTCGTCAACCTGATGAACCAGTACCACGGCCAGGCGCCGGCCCGACCGCAGAAGCCTAAAGCGACCCCTATCCCTACCCACGTGACCCTGGCGAGCAAATTTGGGTCCCAGAGCCATCAAGCGACGCATAGCCAGCACACGCAAACTCAACAGAGCACAGGTAGCCCGACCCGTGTGCCGCCCGTCCACAAAGTAGCGGTCGTGCAGTCGCAGAGCGCGCCGCCCCTATCGCGTTCGCTCGAACTGTTGCTGGCCAGTGGCGCTCTCTTGCTGGCGCTGGCCATTGGCCTGCTGGGCTGGAGAGTGGGACGCGTCCTTCCTGCCCCTGCCTCGCCTGTTGCCTCTGCCTGGATCGCGCCGGAGTTGCCCATCACCTCTGCCCTGAACATGCCACTGGCACAGTTTAGCCCCGTTACGCCTGCGCCCGTTGTGGGTAGCGGGACTCTTGACCTTATGCCGGTCCTGCCAACTCGCCACTCAATGTTCCCCGCCCGGCCACTGCCCGCACGCTTCCAGGAGCGCGAGACCGAGGCCCAGATCCCCGTGCGCCGCATTATTCTCCTGCCCGGCTATCTCTCCGCTAAGGTCGAACAAGCACGCGGCGACAGAGTAGCTGTACCCGTGGAAGAGCATGTGCCGGGCCTGTTGAGCCGTTATAGGAGTCCGCAGGCGTAAACGCACTATGACAAAAAACGCGCTTAACGTCAAAAGCCTCTTCGCGCTGATACATGATGATCCGCGTAGGGGCGATGGCTTTTCGCAGGGGTAGGTTTTTTTCAGGGCGCTTTCCACAGCATCCATCTGACCGAGAAAGAGATGCACGAGGGGTAGGGGCTTGTAAACGGCACCCCTACCCCTCGTGCATCTTTCGTCAGAGTATCCCTCCCCTTCCATCACCTTTTCCAGGAGCCTGCAAAAACCTCCCCTTGCGAAGCCATCGCCCCTACGCGGGCCCTGGATATACGCGCTTCCCCTTGAAGTTGCATGGCCGAGGCGTTACAATTATTGAAGCTTCCCCTCGAAGGCGTGCATCAGTGGGGAGGGGACGACGCCTGGAACATCGCGGCCATCCTGGCCGACATCTTGCAGCGCGCCAGAGGTGCTTTTGTGACATAGTGTCCTCTATTTTCAACGGGGGAGTATCATGAGACTGAGCCGGGACGAGGTACGAGCCAGGCTGCTGACCCAGGCAGAGACGGTGATCGATGATATCCTGGCCTGGGAGATCGGGCAGAGCAAACTGTCGCTTGTGGAGACGGAAGATGCCGCGCTGCCGGTTTGGCGCAAGTTCGGCGAGCAGACGGCCCAACTGCTCGTAGATCAGCGCGAGGAACAGCCGGTTGTTGAACTGGAACCCTGGGACAAGGCGCGACCGCCAGAGGCCGAGGCGGCCATAGAGATTATTGATCTGCCTGACCATAGCCAGTTCAAGACCCCACCGCTACTCAGTACTTTGGGAACGTTTTTCTCTCCCCGTTGGCGCACTCGACGGTTGATCGTCGTTGCCGGCATCGTGCTGCTGGCGCTGCTGGTGGTCGTTGCCAGCGTGCCTGACACCCGTAACCGGATGGCCTGCGTATTCTTCCCGTCAACACCCGCTCCTGTTCCCGCTTCCTCCGATTCCCAATCGGCGTCCCCTCAAAGCATTCAAGGGGTGATCATCGTTGATGGCACGCCCGCGCCTGGCGAGCTGCCGGGCGCCTGGAGCACGGCAAATGGCACGCGTGTATTCGTCTATGGCGGCACGCTGGCGCCAGCCCCGCAAAACTGTGTGGCGCAATCCCGCCTCAGCACCTTTGATGCGCCCACCTTCCCGGCCGGAATCGGCAAAGGCCCTCTCTGGATTACAGGCTTTAGCGGGTCACATGCCGCGCTCAGCAGCCAGGGTGCGTCTGTGCCCCAACATATTGAGGGCTATGGCTGGGCGTTTACGATCACGCTGGTTGTCAAGAAAGGCTTCCCAGGTCCATTCTTCCTGACAGGTATGGGCCAGGATGCTGGCACGCCGCTCTGGTTCGATAACCTGGCCCCGGCCTCCGGCAAGACCAATACGTTGGTGCTGGACACCAACTATGCCGGCATGCAACCACAAAAAAGCGACCAGCAATGGCAGGCCTGGAAGGTAACCATGTACGTACGAAGCGCCAGCTGCTACGATCTCATAGCCCACTGGCCCGGAGGTCAGTGGAGTGAGGTCGTAGCAGCCGGCAGTTGAATTGAGCAGACAGAACTACCAGACAATGCCACCATTGCCGTTATCGTACTGAATGCCGTTGTACAGTTGCTGCTGAGAAATGGTGTAGATACCTGTGCCGTTTGTGCTACAGGAGGTCGTGCCACAGGTTTCAACATAGGTGTAGGTGCCAGCGTTGTTATCGTAACCGATGATGCTGATGAAGTGACTGGTGTGTATGTTATGCCAATCAGGCAGATAGTCATCGTTTACCGAGACAACCGCGGGGTGCTTGGCCCAGGCGACATCGCTCATGATGTAGCTTCGCATCGTGCTAGAGCTCATGCTGCTGGCGCCGACACTGACGTAGAAGAAGGTCGACCAGGTGGACGTGTTATGATTGGAGGCCTCCCAGTTCATGGCGTCCCGCAGGTCGTTGAACGTGGTGTAGGCGTTGGGATACGATAGGTAGGTCACCTGACCGCCGGAGCTAAACGAGGGAGGCCAGACCTGGGTTGCCATGTACATGATGTAGGCGCGGTCATTGTTATCGTTCCAGTAGGTCGTGGCATGGGGATCGCTATAGTAATGGCCACCTATTGCCCTGTTATTGAC
>JALYVR010000350.1 GCA_030853145.1 Chloroflexota bacterium
GCTTGGGGTCGCGCTTCTCATGGAAAACACTGGCGGCGTTGGCCTGAAACTCTTTTTTCCAGCGGTGAAGCATCGAGCTGGAAATCCCGAATTTTTTGCAGACTTCTTCCTGGGTTGTATCACGTTGCATGCTTTCCAAGATCACCTTGAGTTTATACTCTGGTGAGGGCGTTTCATAACTTGGAAGCTGGAAGGATGAAGAGCCAATGGAGCGCTGTTCTTGACATCCTGGTAAATACTGTGGTACACTGCTCCTGGATATACTAGGGTAATTACCAAGGTATTAGCCAGCAGGGGAGGACGCGATGCCATCCAGCAAAGACCGCCGCGCGGTCGAAGTCCCTCTCTATATGTACGAACAATTGGCGCAGATTGCTCAGACCGAGGATCGCACCATCACCAGTGTCCTGTACCAACTGCTCTTCACGTCCCTGAGCACCTATCAACCCACCTGGATACTCAGTAAACATCTCAGCCGCTTCAATGAGCATGCTCAGCATGTCCTCTCCCTTGCCCACGAGGAGGCACTGTCTTTCAATCACCCGTATATCGGGACCGAGCACCTGTTGTTAGGGTTGTTGCGCGAACAAGAGGGTCTCGCAGCCCTGGCTCTGGAGAAATTGGGGGTCGCACTTGATCCTGTCCGTGCTGCTGTTGAAAAGAAAATGGGGCGTAGAGACCACCCTGTCGAGGAGGAAATAGACTACGTGCCCCGAGCTCGCAAGGTGCTCTCACTTGCGCTGGACGAAGCAGAGCGGCAGGGAAGTGCCTACGTTCGCACCGAGCATATCCTGTTGGGAATGGTGCGCGATGGTGGCGGTGTCGGCGCGGATATTCTCGATATTTTTGGGGTTTTGGGAAAGGTACGCGCCCAGGTTTTCGCGCTTCTCGGCTAGCTCTTCACGAAGTTCGCAAAAAGGAGAAAACACGATGCGTGATTCCAGTGACATTTGGACTGGCAAAGCCAGCGGCTACGATCGGGTGCGTCCGACCCCGCCACTGGCTTTGCTCGATCTGCTGACGCAGGTGATTGGTATGCTGCGCCCCGCCCTGGTAGTGGATGTGGGGAGCGGGACCGGACTGTCCACCGCGATCTGGGGGGAGCGGGCCCCGCGGGTGATTGGGATCGAACCCAATGCCGATATGCGCAGAGAGGCCACACACAACGTCGAGGACCATCCCTACGCGGCCCATATCGAGTATCGAGAGGGGCTTGCTCATCAGACGGGCCTGCCTGATGGGTGCGCGGATATCGTCACTGCTGCCCAGGCGTTCCATTGGATGGAACCGACGGCGACCCTGGCCGAGATTGCTCGGATTCTGCGACCCGGAGGAGTCTTTGCGGCGTATGACTATGATTCGCCACCAACAATCCATTGGGAGCTTGATCGGCTCGCCCAGGAGGTGAGTATGCGCTTGGTGGAGCTTGTCCGGGAGCGCGGGCTGGCTCAGAGCCTCAAGATCTGGCCAAAGAACAAATCTCTCGACCCCCTGCGCGAGAGCGCTCACTTCCGCTTCACCCGTGAGGTGTTGCTTCATCATATCGAGCAGGGAGACGCGGCACGGTTTCTTGAGATGATGCAGAGCAATGCGCTCAGCCACCAGTTCCAGTTCACCGAACAAGAGATCGGGTTTGATCGCCTCAGACAGGCTGCGCTCCAATATATCGGGTCCGAACCCATTCCCTGGTATTTTAGCTACCGAGTCCGCATCGGGATCAAGTGAGTGCTCTGAGGTGAAAAAGCAAACCCATTGTGCTTTATCCGCATGACGAGCTTTTCTCTCTTCTTTCTGCTGCCGTGTATCCCGTTGCGCATCCCGTGGGCATATTGCCCATCGAGGTGGGCCAGAGCCATCTCTGATGGGAACGAGTACCCTCGTCCAGGAGGTCAGCTTACTGATGTTCACTCTCGTCAAAGAACAAGCGCCAGTCCCACCCCCATGCTATCAGCGTGCGCAAGCCCGGTTGAAGCCGGCTTTACACCTGGATGCACTCACGCTGGTCAGAACATTGCATTTGCTTGCCCTCTGTCATTTCGCCGTTCGAGTGGCTCATCACCGTTGTGCGCCACCATTGCCGGCCGGCCCGGGAGGAGCACCGCGTACCTACAGCGAGGCGAGCTTGTTACGTATTGGATTGTTGCGTACATTGTGGCGCTTGTCGTATCAAGATATGCACGACTGGTTGAAAAGTTGGCCTGCGTTAGCCTTGGCCTGCGGTTTACCGTTGGGCAAAGATGGACAGATCCGCATTCCTAGTACATCCCAACAGTGTAAACGTCGCCATGCTGCGGGAGCTCCCCTGCATGAGTCCCTTTTCGTGCTCACGGTTCTGCACGCGCTGCGTTCTCGACTCATTGGAGCCCGTGATCTCATCATTGACAGCGCTCCCATCCTCGCCTGGCGTCGCGCTGATCCCGATGCCGCCTATGGTCATGCTCCCGCTCAGCATCCTCGTCCTCTTTTGCGCGGTTTCCGGGTGCATACGCTGATCTGTCGTGGATCAGGCTTACCACTCTTCTTTTTGCTCTCTCCTGCCAACTCACATGATGCTCCTTTTGCCCAACGCTTGTTGGCGGGGGCAGTGCGCCTTTATCAGATCCGTCCCCGTGTCGTCCGGCTCGATGCTGCCTATTGGGGCTTGCGTCTCATTGCCTGGATTCACAGCGTACTTGGCGCTGTCGCTGTTATTCCTTGGAATCCCGGACGCCAGAAGAACCGCTCCTGTCTGCCTCCTACTTGGACCATAGAGGAACTGGGCAAACGCAGTGGCATCGAACGTTTCTTTGGACGCGTTTTTCTCTTTTTTCGCCTCCAGCGCCCTCCTCTATGTGGCTGGTCCGAGGTTGCCTCGCAGGTTGCCTTGACTTACACCGCTTCCATCATCGTCGGGCTGGCTGCTCAACAGGCTGGCCGTCCTGATCTCATCCGTTCACCTAAGCGCGTCTTAGCTCATCTTTGGGAGAGGGATTCTGAGTTATGAAACGGCCTCGATCTGGTCGATGGAGAGGCCGGTCACTCCGGCTCTGCGCATCCTAGCGAGATAGGATATGTCGACATCATGATCGTGCAACTCGATGATTTGCTCGGTGGTAAGGTAGGTGAGGCCAGCATCGCGTAAAGCTTTGATGTAGTCGGCATTAATCTCGCGTTCGCTCAATCTGATGATCTGATCGAGGGTGAAACGCGCGGGCTCTTGTGCCTCCAGGGGAGGACCGCCGAATTCCTGCACGAGTTCCCTGGTGTCTTTGGACCGGTTGCTCCCCTGTGTTCCCTCCGAAAGCGGTTCCTCGCCGAGTACCGCGATGAGCTGGTTCGCCTGCTCAATTGTGATCTTGCCGGTAGCCAGCATTTCAAGAACTTTGGTCCGCTCTTCGCTCATCTGTCTTCTCCTTTAACATGCTTCTCAGCGGAATTAGCATATATTGCTAATACGATTGTCAATAAATGACAATCTATATGGTAGTAATAACATAAATATGGCCGTTTGTAAATAGCCTGCGCTGGTATAGCGCGGAAATCATCTGAGGCATACTTATGTCGAAGGGCAAGGAAAGCGCAAGAGTCGCCAGGTCTCCATGTGGTAGAATAACGCTATAGCCGATCCTATCAAGCGAGTGTGAGGTGGGGAGTATGTTCTCAGAGCGTCTCTGTAATACACTGATTGAACTTGTCGGTATTCCCAGTACATCGGGCCAGGAAGAGCGCGTCCGCAGCTACCTGGAGCAGCGCGTCTCAACGCTGGGGCTGGCGACCCAGGTGGATATTGCTGGCAACTTGATTGCCCTGTTGCCGGGCGAGGGGCGGCCGCTGCTGCTCAACGCGCACATGGACCGGGTGCCACCGGGGCGCGGGCATCTACCGATGCTGCGTGATGGCATACTCTACAGCGATGGCAGCACGAACCTGGGGGGCGACGACGCGGCGGGGATCAGCATCATCCTGGAGGTTATCACCCGCGTCGTTCAGCAGCACCTGCCCCATCCGCCGATTGTTGTCGTCTTTACGGTGCAGGAAGAGGTGGGCATGCGCGGCGCCTCGGCCTTCGATCCCGCGCCCTGGCAGGTGAGCGACGGTATCGTTTTTGATAACGCCTTCGAGGCCGGGGTCGTTGTCTCCAAAGGGGCCATGTACGAGGCCTTCGATGTGACGATCAGCGGGCGCACAGGGCATCCCGGCAAAGATCTGAGCCAGACAGTCAACGCGATCGAGATATTCCGCCAGGCCAGCTATCCTCATGGCTCATTCGCCAACGATCAGACGCGCATCCTCATTGGCCGCGTCACCGGCGGCAGTGCGCGCAACGCTGTCCCCGCCAGTGTCCTCGTCGAGGGTGAACTGCGCAGCTTCGAGCCGCGCGCGGAGCGCCAGCGCTACCTGGATATGATCCGTACCGCCTTCGAGGAGAGCGCGCAGTGTCTGGGCGGGCGCGCCGAAGTTGCCTTTGACTCACACTGCACCGCCTATGAGGTCAGCGAGGACGAGCCGCTGCTCAACACCTACCGCGCGGTGCTCGCGGAACGCGGCGCGCCCTTGCACATGCAGCCAACATTCATCGGCAGCGATGCCAGCGCCTTTCGCCCGCGCGTCAAGGCCTTTACCATCTCCACAGGCGTCGTCAATGAGCACTCCAGCGAGGAGTACGTCCCCCTTGAGCCGCTGGAGCAGCTTGTGGGCGATACCTTACGCATGTTGCGCGTGTTGGTGGTACCACGCTGAGTCAGGGCGTGGCATAAAAACGCTCACGGCTGTGTTATCTTTATAAGATAGATTTTGTGTTAAGCAAGCGAGGAAGTTTGGCCATGGCAAAAGTGTATGACGTGATTATTATTGGCTCCGGGCCAGCGGGCTATACGGCGGCGGTCTATGTCGCGCGCTCGAATCTCTCCGTTCTGATGTTTCAGGGCTACCAGGCCGGCGGGCAGTTGATGCTCACCAGCGACGTGGAGAACTACCCTGGCTTTGAAGAAGGCATCCTGGGGCCTGAAATGATGGAGAAGTTCGAGGTACAGGCCAAACGTTTCGGCACGGAGATGATCTCCGAGGATGTGTCAGCGGTCGACTTCAGCAAACGCCCATTTACCGTCACAGTGGACTCAGGGGAGTACCTTGCGCGCGCCATCATCATCTCCACAGGCGCCAGCGCGAAGTGGTTGGACCTGCCCAGCGAGAAGCGCCTGCAGGGACGCGGCGTGAGCGCCTGCGCGACCTGCGATGGCTTTTTCTTTAAGCACAAGGATATCGCCGTGATCGGTGGCGGTGATACTGCGCTGGAGGAGGCCACATTCCTGACGCGCTACGCCACTCATGTCACCGTTGTCCATCGCCGCGATGCACTGCGCGCCAGCAAGATCATGCAGGACCGTGCCTTGAAGAACGCCAAGATCAACTTCATCTGGGACTCCGCGATAGCCGAGGTGCTGGGCGAGGATGCTGTGACCGGGCTGCGCCTGCGCAACGTGAAGACAGGCGAGGAGAGCACGCTCCCGGTTCAGGGCATGTTCCTGGCCATTGGTCACCAGCCCAATACCGATCTCTTCAAGGGCGTGATCAAAATGGATAAAGCCGGCTATATCGTGCCGGTCGAATACACCATGACCAACATCCCCGGCGTCTTCGCCGCAGGCGATGTGACCGATCACCGCTATCGCCAGGCCGTCACCGCCGCCGGCGACGGCTGTCGCGCCGCCATCGATGTCGAACGCTGGCTCGAAAGCCAGGGCGAGGATGTCAGCGTCGAAAACTGGAACTAGGCTGGGCGTGCGACGCGGGCGAGGCAAGCC
>JALYVR010000351.1 GCA_030853145.1 Chloroflexota bacterium
TATGTGAGCCATTGCATGAAGTGGCTGTACAGCGCTTAATGCGGTTATACCTGGCGGCTGGTCGTCGTGAGGAGGCGATACACGCATACGAAACCTTCAGTATCCGGCTCGCGCAGGAATTGAAAGTGCAACCAACCCCTGAGATACGAGCGCTGGCTGACCGGATCAGAAGAGAAACTCCGCCGCATTTCGCACCGGCGGTGAGACAATTCTCACACAACGCTTCTGCCTGCTTAGAGAGCCCCCTCATCGGACGCGCCCAGCAGTATGCGCAACTGGTTGAGTCCTACTATGCAACGTGTCAGGGGCAGTTTCGCCTCGTGCTCGTTGAAGGCGAAGCAGGTATCGGGAAAACACGCTTAGTGACCGATTTCCTGAATTGGGTCAGCGGGCAAGATGCCGATGTGTTGCGCGGACAATGTTATGAGACCGGAGGGCATCTCCCTTATCAACCACTGGTCGATGCCTTTCGTACTCGACTTGAGCAGGAAAACGCTCCGGAGGATCTGCTAACAGATATCTGGTTGACAGAGCTTTCCCGCCTGTTGCCAGAACTACGGGATCGTTATCCTGACCTCCCCCAGCCTCTTACTGACGAGGTGACCACAAAGACGCGCTTGCATGAGGCTGTTGTGCGCCTTGGGCAAGCATTGTCCAGGCGCGCTCCTCTCGTGCTCTGGCTTGATGATGTACAGTGGGCGGATGCTGCTACTCTTGATCTGCTGCGTACGCTGGGGCAGCGTTTCCTGGAAAGTGGCAGTGCTGCCCTCCTGATTGTCTCTATGCGGTCAGAAGGGCTGATAGCGACGCCTGCACCTGGCGCCTGGGTCTCAGGCCTGGAGCGTGATCTTCCCATGACTCGTCTCGTGCTTGGTCCCTTGACCTATGAAGACACCTTGCAGTTGGTCCAGGCAGTTCTACTCCCAGCGGCTCAGCGAGAAGGAGGCAGAACCAGAAGCACCGTACACTCACTGTCCCCTTATCTATCTTCCTCCAGCGAGCAGTTTTCCCGCTGGCTTTTCAACGAAACCCAGGGACAGCCATTGTACATATCCGAGACCTTCAAGGCTTTACTGGAACGAAAAGTGCTGACCTTCACCATGGATGCAGATGGGCAACGTGTAATTGATATGGCAGCAACTGTACAGCAGATAATGGTCCTCAACAAATTTCTTCCTGCAGGTGTGCGCAATGTGATCCGCGCGCGACTCACGCAGTTGACACCAGCGGCACTGGCGCTTTTGATCGCTGGAGCAGTTCTCGGACATGGTTTCTCATTTGAGTCGTTGCGCCAGGTTGCTGGAATAGGAGAAGATGAAGCTCTCCAGGCGCTTGATGAAGTCGTTCTTCGTAATCTCTTGCAGGAAGGGATAGAAGAAGGCAGCATCTATTATATCTCACATGACAAAGTCCGCGATGTTATCTACGCTGAAGCAGGTGATGCGCGCCGCCGTATCTTGCACCGCCGAGCGTTTAAGATTTTCCAGCAGGCGCTTGACTCCTCTCCAGTGGCCCCGGCCGTCCTGGCATATCACGCGCTTGCTGCGGGTCTATTTATCGATGCATTTCAATGATCAGTCACAGTTGGAGATGAGGCGATGCATCTGTTTGCGGTACGCGACGCACTCACAGCATACGAGCAGGCCAGGCAGATCGTGAAAGAGCGTATGGCACGATCCCAACGCGACGACGCAGCCGTACGCTCAGGGCTTCGGCACGTGTATGAGCGGCTGGGAAGAGCCTATGAACTCATCAATGATGGGGAGCAGGCACAGGCTGTTTATCGAGAGCAACTGATCTCTGCCCGCGAAGCACAGATGCCTGAGATGGAGATCGCAGCACTCAATCACCTGGCCACACTCGCAGCACAGAACTCCTCTCAGCGAGGCAGAGCGAGAAGATTGCTGCAAGAAGCGCACATGCGAGCCGAAGAGAGTGACGACCGCATTGAGTTGGCCAAAACTGAGTGGAATCTTGCTCAGGTCAGCTACTATGACTTCGATATGCAGGCGGCTCTTCATCACTGTACAAAAGCATTGAGGTTAGCTGAAATTTTACAGCTATCAGAGTTGCAGGCTCAATGTCTCAATACGCTTGCCTATAGTAAGCGATCACTTGTCCTTTGGCCTGAGGCTGTAGAAGATGCCGAACAAGCAAGGAGCTTGTATGCACTACTCGGAAATCGGGCAATGGAAGCTGACTGCCTGGGACTCATCGCTGATCTGCAAATCAGCGATGGTCTGCTTTTGATCGGCATTGAGACCGCGAGAACAGCCTATAACATCAGTCGTCAGATTGAGAATCCCTGGGGTATCGTCAACAATGCTCTGCACCTTATACGGGGACTCATGGAAATCGGAGCGTATGAGGAGGCCTTAGAAATCGCTGGACAAAGTATTCCCCTGGCCCGCACACTTCCTTTTCAGCTCCTCCTTTTATTGACGCTCATGACTGTAGGCGCTATCCACCGGGCGTTGTTCCAGATTACTCAGGCTCGCCTGGCCCATCAAGAGGCCCTGGAGATCAGCCGAACCTTGCCTTCTCAGCGTTATATGGCTTATTGTTTCGCTGAGTTATGTGCAGATGAGGCCGTAGCAGATGCCTGGGAAGAAGCACACACCTATGCAAAACAAGCTCTGGCGGTCAGAGACCCGCAGGTACTGATTTGGGTAGCCTCTCCACGTTGGCTGGAGACAGAGGCATTGGTGAGAGCAGGGGATATCAAGGAAGCCCAGGACGATGTGCAGCGTTTTAGCGCGCAAGCTCAGAGGCGTCGGCGCTGTCGCATTGCTTTCCTACGGGCGTGTGCCGTGTTAGAGCACATGAATGGCAACAAAAATCAAGCAAGCCTCTCTCTACATGAGGCAGCGCAACTAGCTGAGGAGATCGGCCTACCAGGAGAACAGTGGCGCATCCTGACAACATTGGGGGAGATGTATGAACAGAGAAATATGCCTGAGCAAGCACATGAGGCGTATGCACGGGCAGCCACAACCCTGACGACTCTGACGAATAGTATCCGCGATGAAACGTTGCGACAAGACTTCCTGGCAGTTCCACAAGTACGGTGTGTGTTGCAACGGTGCGTTGAATAAACGCACGCTCTCTTCACCTTCCCGCCTTCATTCCCGTTGCTGGTTAAGGATGAGTAGCCGCTGTTCTTGGAGCAAGAAGATAGTCTCAATGCATTGGCGGTGGAGTCGCCGGGATGCGCGGGTTGGTTGGCCGGTCTTCGAGGATGTCATCGTCATAGAACCTGGGCATGGCCCCAGTCTGGGCATGCGTAGGCACACGCTGCTCTAGATCGCGCATCTCCTCATACACAAAACTCAGCAGGATGTGATCGTCGCGCACGCTCTGGCAGACATGACGAATGCGAGGGAGTTCGGCCTCCATCCAGGCATTGACCATGGCTTCAAGCGCGGACATGTTATCCCCGCACTGAGCACTATCAAAGCCTTTAAACCTGTACACCTTCTTTTCCTTTCGCACAGAGAACCGTTTGTTGCATCGTCCTGAACGCTAGCATCCCTCTTAGAAGATAGTGTACCACATAGGCAAAACCACACCCTATCTGACCGTTGCCCCCAGGCTACGCAGCTCCTCAAAAAAGCTGGGAAAGCTCTTTGAGATATGTTCAACGCCGGTGAGTGTCAGACCACCACGGCTACGCAGGCCAACGATAGCCAGCGCCATCAGCAGGCGGTGATCGTGATGCGCATCGACGATCACCGCGCCCTCGACCCCCTGCGGGCGGCCCTGAACGATGATGGCATCCTGGCGGGGCGTCACGACGCAGCCGGCGCGACGCAGCTCGGCGCATAGATCATTGATGCGATCGGACTCTTTGTAGTGCAGGCTCTCGATGTTGTAAAAGACGCTCTCGCCCTCGGCGAAACAGGAGAGGGCTACCAGGACGGGCACGCAATCGATCGCGCGGTCGCCGTCCATCTCGATGCCATGCAGGCGTCTGCCGCCGCGCAGCATCAGCGTATCGCCATTAACGTGCAGGTCCGCGCCCATAGCGCGCAGCGTGCTCAGCAGAGCTTCGCCGTCCGGCTCGCCGGGACGCAGGCGCGTGAGACGAACCTGGCTGGAGGGATCGATAGTGACAGCACAGGCGGCGAGCAGGGCGGCGGCCGACGGATAATCGCCGGGCACAGTGTACTCGCGCGGCTGATAGCGTTGTCCAGGGGCAATCGAGAAGCGACGCAGGGCCTCATCGTGCTCGATAACAATGCCTGCCTCCCGCAGCACATTGAGCGTTATCTGCACCATGGGGCGCGATTTCAGATCGCCGGTCACGCTGATGGTCAGCGCCTCTCCAATCAGGGGCGCGAGAAACAACAGGGAACTGAGGTATTGCGAACTGCGCGCGCCTGAGACTCTGACACGGCCACCATGCAGGTCTCCGCCACGGATGGTAATCGGCAAGCAGCCTTCAGGCCCGGTTCCCTCGCAGGCCGCACCCAGCGCGCTCAAGGCCTCCAGGAGTTCCCGGTTCGGGCGCTTTCCCAGGGATTGGGCATAGTCCGTGGTGAATGTCACCTCCGGCAGAAGCGCGCCCAGACCGAGCAGGAGGCGCAAGACAGCTCCCGCATTGCCAACATCGATAGTCAGAGGCGCGGTGTTCTGGGGGCGTCCTGTGCCCCGAACGCGAAGTCGCTGGCCATCTAGCCAGGTAAGTTCGGCCCCCAGAGCGCGACAGGCCCGAAAGAGCGCCTCGCTGTCGTCGCTGGCGGCCGGAAATGAGACCAGGCTCTCCCCCTCGGCCAGCGCGGCCGCCAGCAGGTAACGCAGGGTATAATATTTGGAAGACGGCACGGGTGGCTCCCCACGAATCAATCCGGTTGGAGCAATGTAGAGCTTCTGCCCGGCTGTAGCTGGCGTAGGTTGTATTTCTTCTGGCATGTGTTCTCTTCTGAAAAGACGTGTATCAAACGACATTCACTCTGCCGGACATTATAAGCTATAGGCAAAGAGCGCGTCGAGAGTAGCACCTGTACCAGGATATGTAGTACACGTTGCCGCGTCACTGCGTCGCATCCATCTATACAAAGAGATTACACTGTGCATACAAGTTACCGCCTATTGTGTATTACATTATTTTGATTTGTTGTGTTGTGGAAATTGCTAGCGGAGATTGACTAAAAGTGTAGTCCCTGCTATACTCGTTTATTATAGGCGAGTATTTCCAGGAGGCAAGCATTATTGTGTATCAGCAAAGAATTGTGATTGTAGGGGCCGGGATTGTGGGGCTTTCCACGGCCTATGCTCTGCTGTCACAAGGCATGAAGCGCGTCACCGTGTTAGAACAGGAAACGGTGGATCACCGACGGGCGACATCTCATGGTTCCTCGCGTCTACTCCGTTTTGAGTATGGCAATGATACTTTTTATGCAGAAATGGTCATGTTAAGTTTAAGTCGCTGGCTTCATCTAGAGCGCATCACGAAACGTACCCTCTACAAGCGCACGGGGCTGCTAGTATTGGGAGAGGAGGAGGACGGTTTTACGCTTCCGAGCTATCAGGCGCTGCGTGGCCTGGGTCTGCCCGTAGAGCGCCTCACCGAGCAGCACTGTCGCGAGCGTTTCCCGCAATTTGCCACGCAGGCATTCGACAGGATCACCTACAATATCGAGGCCGGGATATTGCATGCCTCGGCCTCGCTGCACGCGCTCAAAGAGCTAGTGCTGGACATGGGCGGGGAGATCTGTGAAGCCAGCCGGGTGACCGGGGTGATCAGCGATAGTCAGCGCCAGCCAGTGCGACTACGGTTGCAT
>JALYVR010000352.1 GCA_030853145.1 Chloroflexota bacterium
CTACCCTTATGTGCCATATAAACCGTGGAATGTGTTTCATAAAAAACCTACCCCTGCGCTGCGAAGCGACGGCTTGCCTCGCCCGTGGTGGGGACTGACAGCGCCTGCACCCCACTAATAATCAAGCTACTCCAGTATCTCCCAAAGGCCGATAACGGAATGGGACTGAGACAATCTGCATGAAGTCGATCTGTTGAGGCACCAGCGGTATGTGTCCTGCGATACGATCAGGCGGAAAGCTTTGCACCACTGGAATGCTACATTTATGCCATGAATTCTTGCGCAAAGAAGCGTAACGCATCCAATTGCAGAATATCGGGAAATCCGAGTATCACCTCCTTGACGCCGGCGGTCTCCAGCTCGGCCAGACGCTGGCGGATCATATCTGGAGTGCCGATCAGCGCGCCGACTGCAGCCTGGCGACCCAGGAGCGCGGCGGGAACTTTCGCCCTGGCCTGTTCCTCAGTTTCTCCGATGGAACACAAACATGTTATAGTGCGGTGAATGCTTTCGTAGTCGCGCCCGACGGCTTCGCAGTGCTCTTTGAGTACGGCAAATTTCCGCTTGATAGTCTCCAGATCACCGCTGACATTGCAGGCGTCGCCGTACTGCGCGACCAGTTTGAGGGTCACTTTTTCGCCACCGCCCCCAATCAGGAGGGGAATATGCGGTTTTTGGACGCCTTTGGGTTGGTTAATGGCACCTCGTATCTGGTAGTACTTGCCCTCAAAGACTGCTTCCTCTTGAGTCCACATAGCTTGAATAACTTGTACGGCCTCTCGCAGGTGGCGCAGGCGCTCAGGAGCCTCAGGATAATCATACCCATAAGCACGATACTCGTGTTCGTACCAACCAGCCCCGATGCCGAAATTGAGTCGCCCATGCGAGAGAACATCGACGGTACTGGCCATTTTCGCCAGCAATGCAGGATGGCGATAGCCATTGCATGTAACCATCTGACCAATGCGGATACGAGTTGTGTCGCGTGCAATGGCTGCGGTGGTGGTCCAGCACTCAAACGTGACTTCTTGTGATGGTCGTGGGATAGTATGAAAGTGATCGACAAGCCAGGCGGACTCGAAACCCACTTCATCGGCGGTCTGGGCAACGCGTGTCATGGTTTCATAGGCTTCGACCGGGTTTTTAATGCTCGCCAGATCCATAATCCAGCCTTGCGGCAGGGACAAACCAAATTTCAAAGACATGAACAACTCCCTCGATTCTACGAAAAATGGAAGAACTTCCTTATGCCGTGACACGAACAACCCTGCAACGATTTCTGGAAGCAGCGGCTGGATGAAGGTGCAAGCTCACCTCTTGGGCGGAAACAGGTCAAGCGGCGACGCGCCAAAGTCGTCGGTATCCAGAGCTTCGATCATCATGCGGAACGGGCCCTGCTGGATGGAGAGGCCCATCATAGCGTGCAGGAACGCCTGCTCCTGCGGGGGGAGAGCAGAATCGGGATGGAGCGCCGCGGCAACGGCGCGAATCAGCTCGGCCTCGGTGGTGCGGCCGGTGCAGACAAACAACTGGCCCTGGCGGCGCAGGCGCGCCTCGTAGAGCAGGCGCCACCTGTCATCGATCAATTCGGCCAGCGCCTCGCGCACAATTGTATCCAGGTTGGCCTGGTGCTCCTTCTGCTTGCCCTTGCGCCCACGTCCGCGTCCCCGGCCACTGCCTGGCCCTTCCAGCAGATCATAGGTCGCCCAATAGCGATTGATGTACGGCTGCAACACGGTCAGCGGCTCGAACATCCACGAGGCAAACTCCAACCACTGGTAGAGTTCAGCGCCGCGCCTGGCCTCGCTGGCCAGTTCATCGTCGAAGACACAGGGCGCCAACGCTGTGGAGGTGGGAGAGGCGTTCTTGTGCTGTGCCCCCTCCGCGCCGATGAGCGGGCGCCAGACGGTATAGGCAATGGGTACCTTGTGGCGCGTGCGCTTGTTGAGCGCCGCGGCCTCCGCGATCAGCGCCAGGCAATAGTCGACCGGCACCTGGAAACTGTAGAAGCCCTGCTCCTCCATCTCGTGGACTAGTTCGGACCAGCGCCCCTCCTCCATCTCATCGGTGCCATAGCAGTCCTTGATGCCCCACTGGTCCTGGTAGAGGACGTTGACCCCTTTCAGCATGCCATCGGGCCGCCGCCAGGAGATCATAATGATCTGCGCGCCGGACCCATCGATAAAGCTGACGCGGGCCTCGTACAGGGCGAGATGCTGCTGGGCCGCCTCCGCCATCGCCGCCGCCTCGGTACCAGGAGCCGAGAGCATCGTTAGCCGGCCCAGCGTGGCGCGTGCGTGCTGCTTAAGCGCGCGATTCGAGCTGCTGGCGAGCAGGTAGTTCAGGGCCGGGATGGTTTGCTGGACAGCGACCGTCCCCAACTGTTCCAGTGCATCGATCGTGGCCATAATCAACTTGCCCGGCTGATTCTCCAGCAGAGGGATAAGCAGGTGGGCGGCACGGGGATCATGGCTGCGCCCCAGCCAGTCAACAAAGCCCATGCGGCGCTCGACAGGCATAGCCAGCACATCCTCCAACACAGCCTCCACGCCCAACTCGCTCTGTCCCACCAGTTCAAGCAGGCGCATCTGCATCTGAAGCATGGCGGCTTCGGGATCGTTCAAATACTCAATGATGCCCTCATCGGCCATCTCCGAGCCAAGCTCTTTGAGGACGGGAGCCAGCGTCAGCTTCGCCATGTCGCTCACGGTCGGGTCGGTCACAAAGTCTTCCAGATCCTCCAAATCGAAGTCGGTTGCCAGTTCCGAGAGCACGTGGATAGCCGCCGAATGGGCCGCGATATCGTTACCGCGCAGGAGTTGGAGTACTTTAGCGCGCGCCCCATCGGTCCACTCCTCATCCAGACGTTCAAAATAATACTCCATCGTCGTGGGGTCGATATCGTTCCGCCGGCTGATGGCGAGTAAAATACTGTCAATACTATCCTGCGGGGGACCCTTGCGTCCTCTTGGCATACATCTGCTCCTTAGCTACGTGTGGAGGATAGCGCGCGCCTTGGTGAAAACGCCCGCTGCAAGGCATTGTATCACGTTCGATGTGACAAGTCGATAGAAAGAAAAAGAGGTACCTTGCTCTTAAAAGCGGCTCTCCTCGCCATACAGCCTTACGGGCCGGATCAGCGTCGAGGCGGCGGGCGTCACCAGGGCATGCAGGGCCTCGGTGAGCAAGGCCAGGCTCATCAAGAAGTCGTCATGGCCATCGGCAGGATCGACGTACATATCTAATACTTCGGGCGCCGGCAGCCGATAGCGGGCCAGCTTGAACTGTCGCCAGCACTCTTCGTAGAGGCCTGGCGGCGCGTCTCGTGGAGCATAGAGCTTGAGGCGGCCGCTGTTGAGCAGCGAGAGCATGTGATAGGTGAGCCGCGATTTGCTGGGACGTGTGAAGGTGAAAGGAAACACGCGCTCCTCTCCCAGGCGGCTACGAAGCAAGGAGGCCAGCCCGGCGCCGAGTCCCGTGGCATCGATGACCAGCGCGCGCAGGCCCCAGCGCTCGGCCTGCGCGATAGCCGCGGCATACTGGTCGATATGCGACATGCCGGTCCACCACTCGTGATGCACCACCTCGATCACGGGCAGGTTCAACTCGTTGTAGTGGACGCGCCCGATGGTGATGACGGTGCTATCGCGGCGCGGGTTCACGGTCGCGATACCGCGCGCCGGGTCCGGGCGCTCCTCGCCCGCAACATCCATGCCGGCGATGTACCAACCCTCCTCCAGCGCGCCCAGCGGCGGTGTCTGCTCCCAGGCATGCGTGCCTTGCAGCAGCGTGCGCTGCAGCGGGTTCAGAAGATAGCCAGCGCCGCTCAGGGGACGAAGCAGGTATTGCGTCTGGATCGCGGGATGATCCTCTCCCAGGCGCGCGATCTCCTGCCCTACAAACGTTGCGTAGGCCGGATTGATAGCAGCCAATGCATGCCAATCGTACTCAAAATGCGAGCGCTGGCCCGTGCGCTGTTGCGCTTCGAGGTTGCTGGCTCGCTGCTGGGCCAGCAGGGTGGTATCCGACCAGGCCGTGCCGTACAGGACCGTAGTCGCATTGTTTACCGCGGCCATGGGCCGGAAATCGCGATCAAACTTCTCCGGCAGCACGTCCTGGGCCTCGTCGATCTCCAGCAGGAGGTCCGCCGTCGCGCCGACCACGTTGCTCTCCTGGCTCGCCGAGTAAAACATCACGCGCGGCCCGACATGCGCGCGCAAGAGCGCCGGGTCGTCTTTGGGGGCCAGCCCCACGATATAGCCGTGACTCGTCCACAGGCGCTCGCGTGTCCACGAGGTGTCGAGCAGCGAGAGGAGGCGCAGGCGGCTATTGATGATCTGCGGCGTGAACGTGGGCGCGGCCTTGACGATGGTGCCCCGCTTCATACGCGTGAGCAGGTAGGCTTCGAGGACGGCCGACAACTGGTTCTTCCCCGATTGCCGCGCCATCATCACCGTGAATATGCGACCCTGCCCACCCAGCACGGACGCCAGAATGGCTTCGGCGATCTCGCTCTGATAGGGGTACAGCGGCCGGCCTAGAATGTCGCGCGCAAAGAGGTCAATGCTTGAAGGAGTGTATTTCATGGAGTGCTGATCTGGAAGTGGGGGGACTATTTAGAGAATGTCTGCTTGCCTGGTTACAAGTATACCATGATTTATGAAAAAAAACTACGATGGCAAACTTGGGGTGAGAAGCCGCTGCTCAAGACCAGCCAGGTAGGCATCAGGGTCACGGCGAAAACGCAACTGCTCGCGTCGAGCTTCGTGCCGATAGTCCAGGCGCTGGCGCAGGGCGCGCCACTCCTGTTCATCAGTGATGCGCAACTCAGCGGCAGAGACGACAAGAAGCCGACTGGCTCCTGCGGCCACCGCGCGCACCGAACCGCGCACGATCAAGGCTGGAGAGGCTCGTTTGCGCCCGGTGGCCCGCCGCTCCACATGACGAACAGTGCCAAAATACTGCTCTAACGCATTGTTCGTGCGAGGCAAGTCTTTCACCTGGTAACAGGCAAATAACCCTGACCAATAACTGGCGGTCACCTTGCAAAAATGGTCCGCCGCTGGCGCCAGAAACCCCAACTGGTCTTGCTGGCGTCGCATGGTCTCCAAGAGTCTCTCATACTCGTGTTTGATGGCTGCCTCTTCGTGCTGTTCGGCATTCGTCAACACATGGGCCGCTTGATGCACAAGCGCATAGGCTTGCCTGATGGCTGGCCACAGCGCTTCCGTGGCCTTTAACCCGGTCTGGAGAAGACGCTTCAGCTGGACCAGTTCGGCGGGCAGCCCCTTTTTTCCTCGATATGGCTGATCGAGGAGTTGATGGCTTGGAGACGCTCCTGCAGGCGAAGTCCGGCAGGGTCGAGTGGAGGTAAGCTGTCATCAGTGAGGGAACTGCGCACCGCCAGGCAGTATCCTCGCACGACTTCTGCCTCTTCATCACGGCGTTGCTCCAAGGCCCGTTCAATCGGGCGGACACCTCGCACGTATTTCTTCAGTTCTTTTTTCGTATGCCTATCTGCATCAGAGATGGGTTTGACGGCCTCACGCAAATAATGGAAGTGACACAATTGATGGGGTACCTCTGGCAACGCATGTGCGACCGCTTTCCGGATCGACTGTTGCCCATCAGAAATGACGCCTGCAATGGGAACCTGCAAAGCTTGAGAGGTCATTGCCACTTCTTTCAACAGAGGAACTAGATCCTGCTCAGTTGCTCCTAACAGGCTGCGAGCCAGCAAGACTTCTCCAGAGAGACAGTCACGCAGTACCCAAAGC
>JALYVR010000013.1:0-15793 GCA_030853145.1 Chloroflexota bacterium
CCGTATAGTTGTACACGAAATCCTAGAGTTCCTTGCGGGGGCAATGGCTCCTCTGGAACTAAGGAAAGCCTTCCTTGATATTCAAGTTTCCTCCTCATCAGTTCCGATTCGGCTTTTTTTGCGATTTTTAGATCGTCTTCTGTGGGTAGACGGTAGAAATGACCCTGCTCATCTTCTCGTGTCGTGACAACAGCAAATAATCGTGCATTGATTGCTCCTCCACGATGTTCTCTTAATTGATGGCGAACTGAAACGACCGGTGTAGTATAGCCACATATAGGACATTCTGCAGAACCGCGCCGAATCGTGCCTGCTCCAACGCCTGCAACCTTAGCATCTTTCACAATCTCAAAGTCCACGCGCTTTTTTTCAGAGTCTGGCACCAAGCGCAATGCTATCGATCTACTACTTTTCTTTGCCAACCAGAAAGAGCGCATCAGAGGCACTTCTGCGCCACAACCTGGCCCCTCACAGATAATTGTCCGTGCCCAAAGGTAGGCAATTGGCGTAGCACCATCGGGGTCTTTGGGATAAAATTCCGCCAACTCTTGCTCAGCTTGTTCTTTGATCCAGTTCCCCCACTTACGTACCTCGTCCGCCAGTCTTTGTCCATATTTGGGGATGTATTCCAGCATAACCTTATTAATCAGTACTGCTACAGGATTAAGATCCGAAGCGAAGGCACCTGCACCTACGCGCAGGGCTTCCAGGGGAATCGCTCCTCCGCCCGCGAAGGGATCGACTACGTACGGGCGTGTGCCGGGTATGCCTCCGAGGCTCTCGTGGGCAGCTTGCGTCAGGGTGCGCGCTGTTTCTAGAAAGGTTGGGTTGGTTGCAGCGTCCCAGTTGGCGAAATCGGCGATAAAGTTGAGCAGGGCGTAGCGCATCGCCGGGCCATATTGCGCATCAGGCTTAAGTGTAGAAGGTGTGACGAGTTGCCAGTCTTTCCAATGACGACGACATAGCCCTGCCAGGACGGGATCTTTGCTTACCTTCGCTGCGAAGTCACACAGGATGCTGGCTACGGCAACACGAAAGGCAGGAGGACAAATTTCATCTCCTGGATCAGGCCAGAGCGAGGCACACAGGACGGCGCGACAGGCGGCCAGAGGACGGCGCGCCCACCAGATGTGCAGGGTTGAGATATGGCCGTGGCGAATGCTTTTCTCGCGGCGAGCATGCTCCGAAATGAGCTTGATGGGCAGGTCGATTTCTATGAGACGCTTCGGATAATCCATATTTACCTTCTACATGAGTATATATCTATGTTATATATAACTATATAACGATGCAACGCTCACGTAAAGGCAATCTTTTTTGAAAAAGATTGTTCTTCGCTGGTAGTGTACGACACTCAAGCATCGTCATCGTGGGCGAATTGCAAAATGCTTTCCGGGTTCACCAGGTAATGCTCAATGCGTACACGTGGAACCCAATTCATCCGCGTTGGGTCGTTGACAGGATGAAGTTCAGGCTGCGTAGCACAATTGTACACCACATAGAGCCAATAGTCACCCTTGAGGCGGTCGGCAGTCTTATACTCATTATCCGTCAGCGCGACTTCGCCCACACTCGCACGGCCTTTGACCTCAATAAAGCGCACGTGCTGGACCAGGGGATCAGGTGAACGCGAGATCAGATCAAAGCCACGATTCTCGCTCTCGACGCTCTCTACCTGCCAACCCCGGCTGCGCTCATACCTGCTGGCCTCTTCTATAGCCCGCTGTTCTATTCTTTCATCACGCACCATAGAGATGAATTCGGGGGCATCACGCTCTGGGTGGGGCAAGACCCAGGCCTGTCCATAGTGCCTGGTATCGTCTACGGTACAATGGCGTTCCTGGCGCAGCTCAATCAAACGCTGTTCGAGACGCGTATTCAGCGTCATGACGTGATCGTCAAGCTGCTTAATGCGTCCATCCAGGCCCGACTCTTTCGACCCGGACTCTTTCAGTGTATATAAATCGATCAATTTCTGATTCTCACGATTGATGATGGCTTCCAGACTGATCCTGACGTGGCGCTCGATGGTAGTGCTCTCTTTTTGGCGTTGTATACTGATCTCTGCCTGAAACTTCTCCAGCGCCTTCTCCCAGAGCACCTGCATAAGCTGATCCCTGTCAGGCAAGGCTGTGTCATCAGGAAGTTCACAGTCCTCAGTGGCCGGGACAAGATCGAGGAAGATAGTTGGTTGGCGAATACTGACACTCCCATCGAGGTTTGTCTGCACAACGAAGAGACGCCGGTGCAAGACATTGCCGCGCCCATCATGGATCGCCGCCGAGAAGACATCCAGGCGATACGGCTCCTCGCTATAGATGTCAAAGAAGACAGTCCCTCGCTGTAACTGTTGCTCAGTCTGGCGCCAGGTCTCTTCGCGTACGCACTCGAACAAAGGATGCCCAGGCGTGACCCACTCAAAAGCCGGATCGTGTTCCAGGAGCTTCTTATCAAAGATGACCTGTTTATACTCGCGCCCCAATTTGCCGAAGCGCGGCTCCAGTTGCTCACCGAGGGGCCAGAGATTGCGTGGAGTGCGACCAACGCGATAGACATGAGGTTGACGAGCGACCTCTTTCGGCTGTAAGCCAACCAGGGGAGCTGCCTGTAAAAAGAAATCTTCAACCACCTCTGGCACCAGGCGTCGCTCTTTGGCTTCAGCGGACTTCCCCACGAGGGCGGCGAGGTTTAACTCGCGCCTGGCCAGGCCTTCCAGCGCGGAATAGGCAATCTTACGAAAACGCTCGATATCGACCTCCTCGACGATGCGGCGTTTGATGCTCTCTTCGGTCTGGTTACTGGCATACATATCGCGAATCAGCTTCTCAAGCAGGTTGGACGGGAAGATATCGCCTAGCACATTAAAGACCTGCCCCGTGTGATGGGGGTCCAGGTCGCGTTCAATGACCGTAATGCGCTCAAAGAGTTTGTGAAGGACGCGTCCCTCACGCGTCTTGGTGGAGACGAAATTGAGCACCAGGCAATCTTTCTCCTGCCCATAGCGATGGATACGGCCCATACGTTGCTCAAGTCTCACGGGATTCCAGGGGATGTCATAATTAATCATGAGCCAGCAGCACTGGAGGTTGATCCCTTCACCGGCGGCTTCGGTTGCCACCATAACCTGGCACTCCTGCCAGAACTCACGCTCGGCATAGATACGCGTATTGGGTGTATCGCGGTCGCCAATGTTCATGCCACCATGAATGGCTGTCACAGAGAGTCCCCACTCGCGCACCTTCTTCACAAGATAGTCCAGTGTATCTTTGTGCTCGGTAAAGATAAGGAGCTTCATTTTGGGGTCGAGGAACAAACCTCGTGCAGTGATTTCCGCTTTGAGTTTCAGCAGCTTCGACTCTACTTCTCTTTGTTCGAGCAAAGAAGCCGTCGTAATCAGGTCTGTAAGCGCCTGGATCTCATCGCGAAGGAGTGCCGGATCAATGGAAGCGACCAGCCCTTCAAGCTTATCCATGACCACTTGTTGCTCATTATCGGGCAATTCGTCGTAGTTATCGGGTAGTTCCTTCTCAAGTTGCGCCTGGCGATACGCTTCAGGATCGGCCAGGATCTTCTGGCGACGATCGCGCATCCTTTCCAGGCTGCGACGCACGGCGCAGAGGCTGGAAGCAAAACGCCTTTGCAACATAGCCATTGTAAAACCGAGCGCCCGGCCACGAGCTGATGAATCAAGAGAGGCCTTCATTGATTGATCTTCAACATAGTTTGTGAGCTGTGTATAGAAATCAAACTCAATATCCGTGATCTGAAAATCTATCGTCCTCACATCGCGATTGGTAAAGATCTTCTTGGTGAGGCCAGTCTCTGGATCAGAGAAGGTGACCAGCGATTCCTTTGTGCGTCGCAGATAAAATGGAGCGCTATTGCGGCGCATGGCTTCCTCCAAACTTTTGACATCGCCATACACATCCTGATCGAGCAGTCTGAGGAAGAGGCAGAACTGAGCGGGGTCGCCTTTATGGGGGGTCGCGGTCATCAGCAGATAGTGATCGGTAATCTCAGAGAGGGCTTCACCTAATTGATAGGCAAAGGTTTTTTTATCGGCGCTGGCGGCGCTCATATGGTGAGCTTCATCGACAATCACAAGGTCCCAGTGGCTACGCAGCAGACTTTCGCGTGCATCTTCAATTCTGGATGCCCAGGCGACCGAAGTAATCACTTGATTCTTCTCCTGCCAGGGATTAATGCCATAGTTCGTGCGCAGCACCTCGCCGCGCACAATCTCGAAGTTCTCGCGAAATTTGTCTTTCATCTCGCGTTGCCACTGGAACTGCAAGTTTGCAGGCGTCACAATCAGCGTTCTCTTCACAATGCCACGGATCTTCAGCTCTTTTAAGAGCAAACCCGCCATGATCGTCTTGCCTGCGCCCGGATCATCTGCGAGAAGGAAGCGAATGCGCGGTTGAGCGAGAAAGTAATCATAGACGGCCTCAAGTTGATGAGGGAGAGGATCGACGCGTGCAATAGAGAGAGCAAAGTATGGATCATACTCATAAGCCAGGCCCAGGCGCAGCGCTTCAATGCCCAGACGGTACTTTGTAGCATCGCCGTCAAACGGCACGCGGTCCAGGGGAGATTCCAGCGTCGCCAGTTGGTCCGGGCTAAGAATGGGAGTATAGGCACGGCCGCTGCTCAGTCCTTTGCCAAAGATCTGGACCGATTCGCCCATAGGAATGACCGTCATCACCTGGACCGCTTCAGAGAAAAGCGGTCCCCTGATAATCATATTTTGTCGTAACTGATCTGCTTGCATGAGAACCTCTCCATCCGTCCTCTACCAATACGTTTTTTCTGCCTCTTACTTCGATTGCTCTATGAATAGCGTCCGAGAAGTGTTTCTTTTTAGTACGCGAGAAATAGGAAGAAACAGTGCAATAGATTTATCATTGTAGGGTAGTTCAGGGCGGCCGTCAAGATTGTGCTATCTCGCAAAGCGTGATAGGTATTGCAGCGCTTCAGCCAGGTGTTTCGCGGCAATGGTGGGGGACGCAGCTAGATCAGCAATAGTACGGGCCACCCCCTGTAAGCGTAGAATTTGCAGCGCGCTGAGCTTGAGTTGTCGCAGGGCGGCTGCGAGGAGTTGTTCACCGGCAGAATCGATCTGACAGTAGAGTTGCACATCATCCACTGATTGAAGGTCAGCATTCACCTGGAGGTGTGCTGTCCCTGCATAGCGTTTTTGCTGGATAGCACGGGCGGCTTCGACACGCCGTCGAATATCGAGAGAGCTTTCGTCTGGATAGATGCTCAAGATCTCTGGCACAAGCAGCGGAACTTCGATCTCGATGGCAAAGCATGTGCGCACGATCTCCTTAAGTGGCTGCCGATAGCGGGCAATCTCTTCGGCAGAACACACACAGGATCGTGCAGGATCGTCAGAAAATCCACAGGGGCAGGGCTTGATGGTTGCTACCAGCAGAAATGTAGCAGGAAGAACAGCATGTCCCTCTTGGAGAGGAACAGAGGTCACATGCGTTTCCACTGTGTGAGCGAGAGAGGTCAACAACACTAGATCGAAGGTATCGAGATCCTTTAAAAAAAGCACTCCTCCATGCGCGAGTGTCAATTCTCCAGGGATGGCTGTATCGCCAAGGAATGCGTTTCTATCAATGTCGGAGGGGGGTTCGCGAAAGGGGTGTGGTAGCTCTGTCGCTGGCAGGAGAGAGGGGAGTGTGCGCGCCAGCAGGGCTTTTCCTGCGCCAGGAGGACCGACGAGAAGAATATTGTGTTGTCCGGCCGCTGAGACTTCTAAAGTCCTCTTCACGTGAGTTTGCCCACGAATATCCTGCACATCTTGCGCTGGCAATGGACGCTCCATTCGCGTCGCATATGGCTGAAGAATATGGATCAGCATCTGTATGATGGACTGTTGCTGATCAGCGGGAATATTTTCTGTGCTTGTTCTTCTCTGTATCTCTTGCAGTAATTCAACAAGAGAAAACTCATCAGGTTGCTTCTTGGCGTTTTTCATGAAAGGTCCCCTTTTACCACTATACCGATGCTGCCAAAATATGATAGAAGGATGATGCGGAAACAGACGAAGAGGGAAGAGAGATAGGAATGCGGTTTACAAGCCCACTTGTTCACCGAAGAACATTGGCCGAAGAACGGGCGGGCTTGTAAACCGCGCCCCTACCTTGCGAAGGTCCCCCTCATGGCCGAACAAGCGAGGCCACATACGGATGCGGTATTTCGTGTAGGGGCGCCGCTGGCCTGCGCCCTGTTCCAACACGACATCTCTCCCTCTATTTAGTATCAACGGATGCGCTGGCCTGCGCCCTGTGACCCTACGTGGAACAGGGGGCATTTCACCTATCCATTGAAGTTTGATAGAGCAGCAGGGATGCAATTGATCGCCTCTGGCCTCGCATCTCTTTATCCGCTCTACCCTCTCACTTCAGCTAAAACGTCTACCGACCTCGTTTAGTTCGATGTACTATCTAAAATCCGCGTCTCTGGGCATGGCGACCTGGAGTCGTAGGTCGAACGTGTTACGGGGTGTTCTTATGTCTGATCTTGAAGGCGTGCTGCTGAGTGACTACCTCCTGTTGCAGTGTGTGAGCAAGGGGGGCGTGGCGGACGTGTACCGCGCGCGTCAGAATGGCGAAGGGGAGCACGAGGTAGCCGTCAAAATCTTCCGTCCCGGCTATGCGCAGCGTGAGTCCTTCCGCGACTATTTTATGAGCGAGGCCGAGAAGGTCGGTCAGTTTGACCATCCACATATTTTGCCGCTGCTCGAATTTGGCGAGGGCGAGGGACTGCTATACGTCGTGGCGCCGTTCGTCAAGTCGGGCACACTCGAAGATTTGTTGCGCCGCGTGGGGGGGCGGTTTCCGGCTATGCAGGCGCTGCCGATCATGCAGCAGTTGTGCAGCGCCGTGCAGTATGCGCACGACCGCGAGGTGATTCATGGCAGCATCAAGCCCTCCAACGTCTTCGTGGCGCCCGATGGGCGTATGTTGTTGGCAGACTATTGCATAGCGCGCGGCTACGATGACAGCCAGCAATCGCTCACGCGCATCGGCTGGGGGTCGGCTGAATACGCCGCGCCTGAGCAGTCGCTGGGCGTGCTGCGCAAGTCGAGCGACATCTACGCGCTGGGCGTGCTGCTCTTCCGTATCCTCACGGGCAGCCCTCCCTTTAGCGGGCAGACTCCTGTTGAGGTGCTCCTCAAGCATGTGCGCCAGCCGCCGCCATCGGCGCGTACGCTCGATAGCCATATTTCGGATGCCGTCGACGAGGTGTTGCGCACAGCCCTGCAGAAACGCTCGGATGATCGCTTCTCATCGGCCGACGAGTTTAGCCGGGCGCTGGCGGCGGCGGTGGCTATCGCACCTACCGCCTCGCCTGTCACCAGGCCTGTTATGGGGATGGTCCCTCAGCCAGCTCTCAGGCAGGCCTCACCGGCCAGCGATCCCCAGACACCTATCCCACCTTCTGTGCTGTTCACGCCTTCTGCGGAGACCCCCATCCCGCCGGCTGCGCCAGTCGCTCCTCTCCCCGGCGAGCAGGTGCTGTTACCGCCGGAGCCTCCTGCTGCTGTGCCAGGGAGCGGGTCCGATATCACCGCTATCCGCCAGCAGAATTTCCTGTCGGAGAGCGAGAACAATCGCCAGGACTCCAAAGACCCGACTACCATTCGTTTCTGGTCGGTGGACCCTACCGAATGGTCGCCCGTGGCCAATGAGCAGACAGGCAATGCAGGCTCAGTTCCATTGACGGCCAGCGAATACTTGCAACGGATGGCAGCTCCGCTTGATGTAGGAACGCCATCTACTGCGCCCGGCACGCTGTCCTTTTCCGCGCCGCTGGTTCTGCTACCTGTGCCGACCTCTCCTCCCCCGGCGCCGCTCGACGAAGCGGGCAGCGAAGACAAGAAGGCGCCGCGCCTGAAAAAGCTCTTACCGATTACCGTGGTCGCGCTGCTCCTGCTTGGCCTATTGGGGGCTTTGCTCTCGCCGCTGCTGTTTCCCAGGGATAATTCTACCAGCACACAGGCTGGACAAAGCGTGTCACCGGCAAACCCGACGGTAGGGACGCAATCCGTGGCGTCTGCTACACCCTCAGCGAAGAAGGTGGGAACGGCCACGCCAGGCGCGCAAAAGACGCCGGTGGTTGCTGCCACGCACTCGCCAGCGCATCCAACGCCAGGAGCAACCAACCCACCGGCGCCGGTGTTCACCTGTACATCAGGCTCGATCTCGCTGGATGGTTCCGCCAACTTCCAGCCGGCTGTGCAGCAACTGACTGCTGATTACAACGCTCAGTGTAATAACAGCGGCACGTTCAACCTCAATGCCAACGGCAGCAAGTCCAGCCTCGACTCGCTGGAAAGCGGGAACATCGACCTCGCGTACTCCGACCTGCCCTCAGCCGGGCGTTCTGGCCTGGTCAATTATGCGGTTGGCGGACTCCTCTTCGCCGTTGCGGTCAATAGCGACACGCGGGTCACCCGGCTCAGTACTACGCAACTCCAGGGGATCTATACGGGCAAGATCACGAACTGGTCGCAGGTGGGCGGAACGGATGAGGCGGTGCAGGTGATTACGCGCCCCTCGGACTCGGCGATCCGGGCGGTTTTCGAATGGTACGTGCTCAAGGGCAGCAGGCAAAGCGTGGGCGGCATCTCGCTCTGGTCTGACTCAACCGGCGCCGTGGCTCAGAAGATTGTGGATACCAGCGGCTCCATCAGCTATATTCCTGTGGCGGCCGTGCCTGGGAATGGCGCGCAGAGCATCGCCATAAATGGGGTAAGCCCGGTGGCCAGTTCGCTTGCCAGCGGGGCCTATCCCTTCTGGACTGTTGAACATCTTTACACGAATCAAGCGGCTACCGGCCTTGAGCAGTCGTTTATTGTTTTCTGTTCCACGACGACGGGGAGCAATGACCTGGCGAGCAATGGAGTTGTACCTATGCGGCGTATTGCTCCGGCGGCGCTGAATGCGCATGGGACAGGGCCGATGGTATGATCTCCATTTCATGAGAGGGAAGATATGGCAGAACTCACAGGCGTGATGGTAGGTAATTATTTTTTGCTGGAGTGCCTGGAGCGCGAGGGCATGGTGGAGACATATCGCGCTCGCCCTACCATGGCCGGTGGCTACGATGTGGCGCTGCGCCTCTTTCGGCCGCCGTTTCCTGATCCGACAGGCTTCCGCGAGCATTTTGAGACCGAGATAGAGAAGGTCTGGCGTTGTCGTCACACGCACATTCAGCCCCTGCTTGAATTTGGCGCGGGCGAAGAATTGCTGTATTGCGCGACGCTCTTCTCAGAAGAGACGCTTGCTCAATTTCTGGAATCTCAACAGGATAGCTGGCAGCCTATCGAGCGCACGCTACGCATGGTGGCTCAGCTCTGTGCGGCGCTGCAATACGCCCACGAACAGGGGATTGTACATGGTAACATCCAGCCATCGAGTATCTTGATACGCGATGATGGGCAGGTTCTGCTGACCCAGTTTGGCCTCAGGCGTGCTAACGCTTCAGGTGAGCCGCTGGTGGCCCGGCTCGACGAAGGGAACCCTGCGTACATCGCTCCAGAACAGGCGCTGGGTGCGTTGTGTCCCGCCAGCGATATCTACGCGCTGGGTGTTCTACTCTATCGTCTGCTTGCTGGTGTCCTGCCGTATGAAGACCCGGATCCTGGCGAGCTGGCCCTCAAGCATGCCGGCGAATCCATCCCGCCGCTGCGACAACTGCGTCCTGAGATCCCGGCGGCGCTGGAAATGGTGGTGCGCGTGGCGCTGGCGAAAAGCCTGGAGGCGCGCTTCCCCAGCGCCGACGCGATGGCCGAGGCTCTGCTTGCTGCCATGAGGCCGGAGACCTCAGAGCGTCTCGCAGACTGGCCCAGGCGCCGCATTCACGTGCAGAATCGCCGCACCACCCACTCCTTGACGCGTGCTGTATCGTTGCTCACACTGACCGTCTTGCTGCTCGGACTGGCCAGTTCCTTCCTGTTTGTCTTTTCGCTGCCACCGCAGATATATGATCTGGGCCGGCAGATCATTGCAGGCGGCCTGGCGGATCTGCCCAGTTTGTGGGGCAAGGCGGTGAAGCTTAAGCCGTTGCCTACTCCTGCTGGCAGCGTGGTGGTGTCAACTGGGAGCACGAGCCATAACACGTCTCACCGGCTGAAAGGCACGGTCGCAGGAGCGCAAGTCACGCCGACTCCGAATATCTCGCAATCTCCAGTTGTCTCCCTGGGTACGCCGACGCCTGGGGTCTCTCCTTCGCCTGGCGGTTGCCCGGCGGGCACACTGACGATTGATGGCTCGCCCAATCTGGCCCCGCTTCTACAGCAGGTGAGTAGCGACTACCAGGGTCTATGTCCGGGGGTCAAGGTATCGGTAAGCGCCGATGGGAGCCGCACGGCGCTCACCCTTGTCCAGCAGAACCAGCTCGATGTCGCAAGCTCTGATCTAAGCGCTCTCCCCGCGCGTGGCCTCAGCGATCACCAGGTAGGGGTCTTGCCCTATGTGCTCGTTGCCAGCCCCGATATACCCGTGAACAGCCTGAGCACCGCCCAGATCCAGGCTATCTACCAGGGACAGATCACCAACTGGTCGCAGGTGGGAGGTCCCAACGAGGCCATCAATGTGCTTCTGGCTCCCGCCGCCGATCCGCTGCATGCCGTCTTTCGGACCTTTGTCTTGAATGGTGGATTGGAGCAGGTGCAGGGTACCTATCTGACGGAGGCGCAGGTCGGGCAGGCGGCGCAGATAGTGAGCCAGGCGACAGGGGCCATCACGTATGTACCGCTGGCCACTATGCAGGTGCAGGGCGTTAAGGCGCATGTGCTTGCCATCAACGGCATCATCCCCACGATCCAGTCTCTGCAACGGGACAGCTATCCCTTCTGGAGCGTCGAGCATCTCTATACCCAGGGCACTGGTTCGGCGCAGGCCCAAAGTTATCTGTCCTTCTTCAGGAGCGCGCAAGAGACCAGTGATATGCTGCGCTTCGGAGTGCTCCCACTGGCGATGTTCCCACTGGATGTGCTGGCAACGCATCTGCCTGGGCCGGAGGTGTGATTGTGCGAGAGCGAGCTTATAAACGGTGCCCCTACTGCTCTGTCAAGGTTTATTGTATAGGTGAGATGCCCGTGTGGTTGGTCCTTGGGTCTGGGAGGCCTCTCTGGCGCGCAAGCGAGGCCGGCGCACGGATGCGGCAAGCCGCATCCCTATGCGGGAAAGGGGCGTCTCGTTTACCCAAGGAGGCTTGACAGAGCGCTACCATATTTACCCCTTATTGTTCCCATGTCCACATTTCGGTTATATAATACGTATACAGAGAGAAGCATATCCGAACATGCCTTGCCAAACGTCTATAGTGTAAAGAAGTGATGGAGATACGGTCCCCTGATCCGCGTGAGCAGGTTTAAAGGTAGTGCTTCATCGAGCGAGAGACAAAGGAGCTATCAAATGGCTAAGGAAGATGCAGTGAATGGAAGCGCCCCACCAGGTAGAGGGAACCCGCCCGGCACTGGAGCAGGTGGTGCTGGAACCAGCTTAGAAGGCTCACATCCGGTGAGCATGCTTACTTCGAATCAGGAGACGCGCGCTGGCATGCTCACGCGAATTAGAGGGCAGCTTCAGCGCGTGGTACCTCCCAGGGAACGGGATCGCAGGCCTGTTGATACCTTTGTGGAACCGATTGATGAAGAGGCGATCGTCAGCCCGGATATTGCTATCGAAGTCGCCAAATGGACCAGGCGTCGTGACATCCCGCTGGCTATTCTGGCGTGGGCCGCTGTCGTGCTGCTGGCCCTCTATCTGACCAGCTATATCAGCAAGACCATCCTGTTGCTGGTGGTAGCCGCGTTGCTGGCCTATGCGCTCGCACCCCTGGTAGGCTTTCTGGAACGCGTCATGCCACGTCTGCTTGCCGTCTTGGTTGTCTATCTCGTCGTGCTGACCGGTATCATTGTATTAGTCTACTTCATCGTGCGCACGGCTGTTGACCAGGTCTCCTCGCTCTCAAAATTCGTGGGAACTCTACTGACTGCCCCGAGTAAAGGACAGCTCACCCCGCTCGAACATACCCTGGGAACATTTGGGATCTCACCCGGCCAGATCTCGTCGGCTCGTGACCAGATTATTAAACAACTTGAGGGGTTCGCGGGCAGTATCGTCCCTCTTTTGACCGGCATTGCTGACGCGGTGCTGAACGTATTGCTGGTGACTATTCTCAGCATCTACCTCCTCCTTGATGGATCGCGCGTCAGCTCCGGTTTCAGGCGCGCAATGCCTCGCAGCCAGCGTGGCCGCGTTCGCTTTCTGTTCAATACACTGCAGCAGGTTGTTGGAGGATATATCCGGGGACAACTGTTTCTCTGCGCGCTCATCGGAATGCTGGTCGGCATCGGTATGCAGGTCATAGGTGTGCCCTATGCTATCTTACTCGGTGTATTCGCGTTTGTCTTAGAGTTCATTCCGATCCTGGGTACGCTCGTGTCAGGCGCAGTATGCGTGCTGCTCGCCTTAACGAAGGGCCCGCTTGTTGCACTCATCGTCTTAGTGTACTTCATCTTTGTGCATATTATCGAAGGGGATATCGTGGGGCCGCGCATTGTGGGCAAAGCCGTGGGCCTGCACCCGGTTGTCTCTATCGTGGCGTTGATTGCCGGCTCTGAACTCTTTGGCATCTGGGGCGCACTCTTTGCCTCCCCGGTCGCGGGCGTTCTGCAATCGCTGCTGGTCGCGGTCTGGACCGAATGGCGCGAAGCCCACCCGAATCAATTCCAGTCGGTAAAACAGAAGGCGACCGAGACGGTAGCGAGCACAATCGCCGATAAATCCGTCAAAGGTGACCGCACCGAGGAACCAGCGCCAGTGGATGAGGATGAAGATGAAGATGAGCCGCCGGCGAGGCTGCTTTCCCTCGAACCAGCCCCGGTGATTGAACCAGATTCACTAAATGAAGCGGAGCCGCTCTCTTATGAACCAGACTCACTAGATAAACCAGAGCCGCCGGCGAAGCTGCTCTCCTAGCCTGTGTGCATTACATATCCTGTAGGGAGTACATCTGCACGGCCGCGCCATTCAGAATAACTTCGTTGGTGAGAATTCAGCATGTAGTTAATTTACGAACAAAATAAATTAGGATACGTAGAGTAAAAGAAAAGAGGAAGTTCAGTCTCTAAAAAGATTGCAATTTCCTCTTTGTCATGTATAGTAGCGTCAGGCACTCTGTACACAAGGTTACAATAGAGCAGCATAGATAGCCAGAGTTCTATGCGGAACTGGAAGGAAGATATATGCGCTGTCCTCGCTGTAATTTTGAAGGAGACCCATTAGATGGGGGCTGTGCTCGCTGCGGGTATGGTCGCTCACGTCTCTCTGCATCTAGCTCGTCTTTACTGAGTCGAGATGTTGTCGTTGCCAGCCCTATTGGCGTTATGATACGGCCCCTGGTTTCTGGGGATAGCTTGCGCCAGGGCCGCTACCGCATAGTGGAGCAGGTCATCCTACCGAGAAATCAGCGGCGCCAGGGGATGGCATGGTTAGCCAACGACACCCAGGCTCTGAATCGCCTGGTCATGCTACGTGAGATAGGCCCTTCAAGCGGCGAGAGCGTGCCCCAAGAGCCGGAAGTACGAGCGATAGCCCAGCGGCTGGCAGAACTGGGCCGCTATCCTGGCCTCCCGCACCTGACCGATATGTTCAGCGAGCGGGGAAATTATTATATTGTGCTCCAGCACATTGAAGGCAAGAGCCTGGCACAGCTTGTAGAGCAGCAGGATGGGGCGTTACCGGAGCGGCTCATCGCCGACTATGGCCGGCAGCTCTGCGACATTCTCACAGTGCTCTCATCACAGCAGCCAGTGTTTGTTCATGGCGCGATTACACCTGAGACCGTGATAGTCAGCCCTGATGGGCAACAGGTCACGTTGATTCATCTGCCGCTCTTTCCGCCGGTGCAGCCGCCTGAGGCCAGGGGGAAGACGATAGCTGGCTACGCGCCGCCAGAGCAGGTCAACGGGAGTATCGATGAGAGAAGTGACCTGTATGGGGTGACGGCAACGCTGTACCATGGCCTGACCGGGTATGACCCGGAGCAGCATATGGCCTATTTTTATCCGCAGGTGCGTCGTCTCAATCCGCAGGTCACGCCGCGTATGGAGGCGATCCTGGCCCACGGCTTACGCATGTCCGCGTCGCAGCGTTACGCCCGGCCAGCGGATATGCTGCGCGATATACAATCCCTGCTTGGCACGTATCCTAAGCGCGTGCCAGTCTCGTCGGCTCGCTCGGAGATCGTGCGCCGGCCAGTTGCTTGCGGCAGTTCGTCAAGAACGACGATGGTGCTGTTCGCCATGGTGACCATTGTCGTCTTCGCCCTGTTGTTCGGCGGTATTTTGTTTGCCACATTACGTAGTCCCGTGGCAACGGGTCCGAACCTGGGCGCGACGGCGACGGCGAACGTGATGCAGACGGTGGCCGCGACGCAGGCCCAGCAAGCAGACCAGGCCGCTACAGTTGAGATGCTGACGGAGACGCAGAGCTTTGGCAGGCAAGGACCGGCGCTTAGCGATGGCCGTTTTATCTTCGATAACTACCCTGGTCGCCTGGACACGGCACTGAAGAACGCTGCGGCGGTGGCGCTCCAGCATGGCGATATGGATACAGCGGCTAGCAAGCTGGCGCAAGCTGTGTCCGCTGACCCTATCGATGGTGAGGCGCAGATCTATAACCAGAACCTGCAAATTATTCAGAATGGCCTGCCATATGTCACCATTGTGCTGGGCCTGAACTTTGATATTCACCCTGGCGCGTTGGCGGCCGAACGCGCCGATCTTGAAGCGACTGCGCTGGCACAATATGAAGTGAACGAGTTCGCGCTGTTGCCCCATAATCTGCAACTGCGCATCTTGATTGCAGGTACGCCCTCTACTGCCGCCGGCGTGGAGACCGCGGCTCAGTTCATTGCCAATCGCGTCATCAAAGCCGATAACACCGATCACATTATCGGCGTTGTTGGCTGGCCCGCGGGTATGCAGACGCTCAGAGCGCGTGACATTATCGCGGGAGCCAGCATTCCTATCGTGTCGCCGACTGCGGGCGATGTCAACCTGGCGGGTAACCCGTACTTCTTCCGCGCCGATCCTCCCTACAATGCCCAGGGTGATGCCCTGGGGACAGTTGCCGTACAGCAGTTACATGCCAGGAGCATCATGGTCTTGCAGGCCTCTTCCGACCCCACCAGTCTTGGTTTGGCCGCTGCCTTTATCTCGCAAGTGCAGACCCTGCATGGCAACATCCTTCCCAGCAGGGATAGTTTTGTGGAGATGACCACCTCCGTCGTAGGATATCAGGCGCTGGTGCATGATGCTGGACTGGCGAAGGCCGATCTGATGTTCCTGCCCGGCACTGACGTGGATGCGGTACGGCTGGCGCACGCTGTGGGGAACGCAGCCAGGGATGATCCGAAAAATGCTGTGCTCGCCAACCTCAAGATCCTGGGGGGAACCGGCCTGGCCAGCAATCTGCTGTTAGGCCAGGGCAACACAGTAGATGCGCTCATCGCGCGCGAGTTTCCACAGGATATGCAGCGCCTGCACTTCATCAGCTTTGCCGATGCCAGCGAATGGCAGTTTGCTGGGGTGGCGCCTGACTCCTGGCCTACCTTCTTTACCGAGTGGGCCGGCCTGTTCCAGAATAACAAGGCGCCCGGTGCTGTTAATGCGCCCCCTCCCGATCAGAACGCGATTATGACTTATGACGCGCTCTGGGTCATTGCCCGCGCGGCGAGTTATCTGCCGGACGCCAGCGCTATG
>JALYVR010000013.1:15803-19110 GCA_030853145.1 Chloroflexota bacterium
GGCAGGCGGTACGCGATATCCTCGCTTCAATGGGTACCGGGAAGTATCCCGCTTACCAGGGCGTGAGCGGGCGGATCGTCTTCGATGCGCTTGGCAATCCAACCGATAAAGCTATCGTGCTGCTGGCCGTCCAGCCCAACCCGAAAGTTCGGGGCACTAATATAATTAACACGGTCGCGATCATCGGGACATTCCGCTCGTAATCTGTTCCTTTACACCTCCATATGCTGGATCAAGGCGTAAAGGCAGTCATAAGGAAAGGGAATATAATGCAGCGGTTCCGTACGAAAAATATCTGGCTCGTTCTCCAAGTCATCACAGGTGCATTGTTAATAGGATACGCTATCTTTGTGTTTTTCTTTCTTGGCTCTAACCGTATGCCTCCTGTTTTGTTTGTTATAGAGCTTGCACTTATCGTTTTGTATGGCCTTTTTGACTGGCGCAGAAGAAAAAATAAAGCGAAAAATCTCCTTTAGGAAATGCTCCTGTGTACGTGGAGAAACTCCCTGCTACACAAACAGCGGCTGCATTCCGGAACGCTTGACAAGCTCTTCCATCGCCTCATCGCCAGGATTGTTCTCAAAACGGCTGGCAGCGTCCAGCACTTTGGGCAACAGATGGATATCCCCCACCGTGTTCAGGAAGATACCCGGCTGGCTGAGTACCCAGTGAACGGCCAGGTCGATATCTTGCTGCTCGGTCAGCGGTTCGTACCAGGTCGTATGTGTGTGGGGGCGGCCTAACCAGGGTTTGTAGGCAATGGATTTAATCGTCTGCACAGCCAGATTGCGCTCTCGGCAGGTAGCGAGCAGGGCATTGAATTGCTCGCGGTAGTAGGAATTGCGCATGGTGATGTAGTTATAGGGCAGCAGCACTGTATCAAAGTCGAAGCGTTCGAGGCTCCTGCGGTGCGAGGCCGCGATTTGTAACCCGTGACCGGTCACGCCAATCGCCCGGATCAGACCCTGCTGTTTTGCCTCGACTGCGGCCTCCAGCGCGCCTCCAGGGCTTAGGGCGATATCCCATTCGATGGGATCTGCCAGGCTGTGTAATTGCCAGAGGTCCACAGAATCGACTCTCAGGCGTTCCAATGAACGGTGCAACTCTTCTCGGGCCGCCTGGACCTCGCGCTGGCCGGTTTTGGTTGCCAGGTAGAACCGCTCACGATGGTGTGCCAGCCATGGTGCCAGGCGCAGCTCCGCATCTCCGTAACTGGCCGCCACATCGATGTGGTTGACACCATAGCGCAGCAGTACTTCCAGCGTCTGATCTGCCTCCAATTGCGTCACCGAGCCAAGCGCTGCTGCGCCAAAGAGCGTGCGTGTGCTCAGATGTCCACTACGTCCAAATGGCAATGTAGCAATAGCCATAGTATGACCTCCCGCCTGCTTTTTGTGATTCTCTGCGCCTATATTACCATAAAATGGCACCAGGTTCATAAATTGAGAGTCTCACTTATGTCAGCGATTGTTCCACAGGCAGCCCTTCCAGGCGCATAATCTTCAGCGCGTTGGTGGTTGGGCAGGGACCCGTGCGCAGGATGTAGTCGAAGACCATCTGCCCATCGATGACCTCTTCCCTGAAGTGATAGTTCGTGATCGCCGGTAGCGTCTCGGCCAGCCTGACGAGTTCCAGGTCGTGAGTCGAGACGGCGCCTACACAGTTCTGGCCGACAAGCGCGCGCAGGTAGGAGCGGCTGCCGATCAAGCGCTCGCGATTATTCGTACCCTTGAAGATCTCATCGACGAGGAAAAAGAGCGGAAAGCCGGCGCCCTGCTCCAGTTCGTCCAACAAGGCTTTCAGGCGCTTGACCTCCGCGTAGAAATACGAGTAGCCGCCGGTCACGGAGTCACTGACCTTGATGCAGGTAAAGATCCTGAAGAGCGCGCACTGGAAGGCGCTGGCGCAGACTGGCCCCCCAGCATACGCCAGGCACAGGTTAATGCCCAGCGTGCGCAGGAATGTGCTCTTGCCCGCCATATTGGAGCCGGTGATGATCATGACCTCTCCCACATGCTGGAAGGTAAAATCGTTGGATACCTTCTGCGACTCTGGAATGAGCGGGTGTCCCAACTCGCGGGCCTGGAACAGCGGTTGCTCGCTCTGTTCCTCTTCAGGCATTATTGTAGGCAGTACGTACTCAGGATTCAGATACGCAAAACCTGCCAGCGAGGTGAGTGCCTCCAGCTCAAACCAGACATCCAGCCAGACAGGCAGGCGTGTGGCGATCTGGGCTTTGTAGTAGTTCAGGCGGTGCGCGATGTAGAAATCCCACGGCACCAGCACGTTGATGATCAGTAACAACAGCGGGTTCTTCCCCAGCGACGCGGCGATCACGAGGCGCTCCACGTGTTTCAGCAGCCGGGAGGGGCTATGCTCGCGCTCCTGGAAGAAAGGTTCGCAGAGCTTTTTCACGTGCTGATGCGTGCCATAGGGGTACTTTTCCAGATATTCAAGAATTCTGCTCAATTGTCCAAATGTCGTCTGTAGCTCGTAGGCATTTTCAAAAAGCTCTTTGGTATCTTTGCGCCTTACAAAGAAAAATCCGGCGGCGAGCACGAGAGAAAGCATCCAATATTGAGGGAGGCCGGCGAACTGGCTCAGCAGCAGCAGGAGCGGGGTGAGCAGCGCGATAGCGCTGGCGATCAGTACAGTGGGGAGGAGCGAGCGCGTGGTGTGCTCGTCGAGCCACGTAATGAGCTTTTTGCCTTCCCACTGCGCGGCAAGGCTGCGGGAGGACAGGATCGAGACCAGGAGTAGTTTGTCGCGGAACAGGTTCATGGGGGCTAGCTCCTGGATGAGGGCCTGCCGTTGGCGAATGCTGGCCAGATCGGGGGTGGTAGTGAGCAGCCAGTTTCGCAGGCGCTGACTGCCCTCGCGCGAAACAGCGCTATTGAGCAATTGGTGCAGCGAGCGCTCCCCGGTGATATCGAGATCGGTCTCGAATGGATGCTCCGGCCGCGTGCCACCTGCCTCTACCGGCGGGATAGTGGACCAATCCAGCGTGATCCTTGCCACCTGGGTCATCTTGATATGCAGCAAGGTCCTGTGGCGGGCGATGCTCCTATCGATCTGGCGATGATAATAGGCCACGATGTTGAAGACGATCAACGTCAGCGCCAGGCAGAGCACTCCCGCCCACCAGCGTACCAGGAAGAATAGCAGGACGCTCAGCGCAAACCCGGCCAGGAAGAGCGCCAGCCGGACCCACGAATAGCGGTCGCTGCGTTTATCTAAGATGGCCAGCCGTCTGTGCAGGCGCTCTATATGGTATTGTAGCGTGCTCAGGCGCGCTTGTTTTCTATCC